>CAVDRT010000156.1:0-3046 GCA_963611445.1 bacterium | reverse complement strand
TCTTTAACGGCGTCGGCTTTGAGGATTGCCGCCTGTTTGTGACCTTCGGCAACCAAAATTTCGCTGTTTTTTTCGCCCTCTGCGCGCAAAAGCATTTCGCGGCGTTCGCGTTCGGCTTTCATCTGTTTTTCCATTGCGTCCTGAATTTCACGCGGGGGAATAATGTTTTTGAGTTCAACGCGGTTGATTTTGATTCCCCAAGGGTCTGTCGCTTCATCGAGAATCACTCTGATTTTTGAGTTTATAATGTCTCTTGAGGTGAGGGTGTGGTCGAGTTCCAAGTCACCGATGATGTTCCTCAGCGTCGTCGCGGTCAGATTTTCAATTGCCGAAATCGGCCTTTCAACACCGTAGGTGTAAAGTTTCGGGTCGGTCACCTGATAATAAACCACCGTGTCGATTTGCATTGTGACATTATCTTTTGTGATTACGGGCTGCGGCGGAAAATCAACCACTTGTTCTTTAAGCGAGATTTTTCCGGCGACACGGTCGATAAACGGTATTTTAAAATGAAGTCCCGTTTTCCAGGAGGCGTGAAAAGCGCCCAATCTTTCAATAACATACGAATGAGCCTGCGGAACGATTTTTATGCTTGAGATGACGATGATAAAGATGATTGCGATTAGAATAATGATGATAATGTCCATATTTTCCTCCTGTTTATGTTGATTTTACTCATTGCCGCCTTTTGCAACAATAAGTTTTGCCCCTGATATTTCCGTGACACGGACCGTTTCGCCCACGGAAATTTCTTCGCCGTTCTGTGAGCGTGCGTTCCATATCTGACCGTTTATTTTAACGGTCCCCGTTGCCGTCAGATTGTCGATTTTTTCTGTCACCACCGCCTCTTCGCCGATAAGGCGGTCGGCGTTTGTCGGAACATAGTCCTTTTTGGTGAGGCGGCGTGCAAGCGGCCTTGTGAGCAGCAAAAATATTACCGACACGGCGACAAATGCCGCAAGCTGCAAGGGATAACCGCGGCCCAAAAGAGCCAGAACAAACGACGCGACAGAGCCGAGTGCAAACCAGATTGTGGTGAGCTGCGGCGTTACCGCTTCGATTATTATGAATATAATACACAAAATTATCCAAAAATAGGTCATATGGTATAAAACACCTCCCGATTGTTTCAAGCGTCCCGAATGTGTGATATTATGTGAAACACTTCCGCATATATTATAAAGTCTTTAGGGTTTAAAATCAACAGGAATTTAATCCGAAATCCGGTCGGACGCCCGTCGGCTTATAGCACTTGACATAAAGGGAATATTTAGTTAAAATAGATACTGGGTATTGAGTGTTTAATATAGGGGATTTTGCGACCGCCGACACGGGCGGTTGATAAATTGTGAATCGGACGAAAGCTGTCGCTTTGTCTTTATTTTGATAAAAACCAAATTATTACGGAGGTAAAGAAAATTATATGCCGAATGAAAACAACAATAATTTTAAGAAGCCGTCTGCGAAGAAGAAACCGTCGGAAATGAACGGCGCGAAAAAGCAGACCGGTGCGAAGAAGTCTGCCGCAAAAAGGCAGTCGGCTGAAAAAAATCAACCTAAGAAAGAAAACAAAACAGGTGAGAAAAAGCAGTATTACAGGCAGAAAAAAGCAGGAAACACAAAAAGCCGTTCAAAATCCGCTTTGCCGCTCAGAATAACACCGCTCGGCGGACTTAATGAAATCGGCAAAAACATCACGCTTTATGAATACGGCGACGATATGTTCCTGGTTGATTGCGGAATGTCCTTCCCTGATGAAGATATGCCGGGAATTGACCTTGTAATACCCGATTTTTCCTATCTTCTCAAAAATGCCGAAAAAATCAAGGGCCTTATCGTGACGCACGGTCACGAAGACCACATCGGAGCGATACCGTATCTTTTGAAACAGATAAACATACCGATTTACGGCACGGCGCTGACCCTCGGACTTATTGAGGGGAAACTTGAAGAGCACAAACTTCTTGCAAGTTCCAAACTCATAAAAGTGTCGCCCGGCGACACGGTGACGCTCGGCAATTTTTCTGTCGAACTTATTCATGTTAACCATTCTATACCTGACGCGGTCGGGCTTGCAATAAAAACTCCTGCTGGAACGGTTATCCAAACAGGCGACTTTAAAATCGACACCACCCCGATTGACGGTGATGTTATTGACCTTGCAAGGTTTGCCGAACTCGGCAAAGAGGGCGTTTTGGCTCTGCTTTCCGATTCGACAAACGCCGAGCGGCCGGGTTACACAATGTCCGAAAGAATTGTCGGAAATTCATTTTCAAGGCTTTTCGCAAATGCCGACGGCAAACGCATAATCGTTGCGACATTCTCGTCGAATATACACCGGGTGCAGCAGATAATAAGCGAGGCGGTCAAATGCGGCAGAAAAGTTGCCGTGTCGGGCAGAAGTATGGAAAAGGCTGTCGAGGTCGCGATAAAACTCGGATATATGCAGGTACCCGACAATGTTATAATCAGCATTGACGAAATCAATAACTACACTCCCGAAAAACTTGTCATAGTCACCACGGGCTCTCAGGGTGAGCCGATGTCCGCACTTCACAGAATGGCGTTCAGCGACCACAGAAAAGTGCGAATAACGCCCAATGATATGATAATCATTTCGGCAACCCCGATTCCGGGAAACGAAAAAACCGTGAGCCGTGTTATAAACGAACTTATTAAACAGGGCGCCGAGGTTGTCTACGAAAGAATGTACGATGTTCATGTTTCGGGTCACGCCTGCCAGGAAGAACTGAAGATTATGCTGAGCGTTGTGAAACCGAAATTCTTTATTCCGGTGCACGGCGAGCAAAAACATCTCACCAAACACGCGGGTCTTGCCGAACAAATGGGGATGTCGCGAAAGAATATTTTGATTGCGGACATCGGGAATATAATCGAACTCACCGATAAATCAATGAAAGTTGTCGACACTGTCCAGGCGGGCAGGGTTATGGTTGACGGGCTCGGCGTCGGCGATGTCGGAAGCGTGGTGCTCAGAGACCGCAAACATCTGGCGGAGGACGGAATTTTCGTTGTTGTTATAACA
>CAVDRT010000155.1:0-3784 GCA_963611445.1 bacterium | reverse complement strand
TTCGTCTCCTCCTTGCAGTTTTCATTGTTTTTGCCGTCACAAAGTCCGCAGGCGGCACAGCCTCCACATTCCTTTTTCGCCTCTTTGCCCTCAATTTTTTGAGAAAGTTTGTTTGAAAGAGCAATGAGTATTCCGAAAACGAAAAATCCGCCGGGCGGCAAAATAAATATCAACATCGGGGGCATAAACGCGCTTGTGACGGGCAGAGAAAACCAGGTCCCGTTGCCGAGAATTTCACGAATTGAGCCCATCAGCACGAGCGCCGCGGTAAATCCCGCACCCATTCCGATTGCGTCCAAAATCGAAAGCCCGACCGAATTTTTGCTTGCAAACATTTCGGCGCGCGCCAGAATTATGCAGTTCACGACAATGAGCGGCAGGTATATTCCGAGCGCCTTGTCGATTGCGGGTAAAAACGCCTTGACAAGCATTTGAACGACCGACACAAAGCCGGCGATTATTGTGATGTATGCCGGAATTCTGACCTTTTGCGGAATGACATTTCTGAGAAGCGAGATGACCGCGTTTGAGCAAATAAGCACTATTGTTGCGGCAATTCCCATTCCGACGCCGTTTATCGCGGCGGTGGTTATGGCGAGCGTGGGGCAGGTTCCGAGCACGAGCCGCAATGTCGGGTTTTCTTTAAGCAGCCCGTTTGTCAGCGTTTTAACAGCTTTGTTTTTCATCAGGATTGCGCCCCCTTTGCAGTTTCAATGACACGGCTTGCCGTGTTGACAGCCGCCGTCACCGCTTTCGAGGTGATTGTGGCGCTCGTCACGGCGTCAATATCGGCGTCGGCTCCCTGTTTTCCAACCGTGAGGTTGCCGCCCGATTTTCCTTTGAATTGATTTTTGAAATCGGGTTTTTGGGCATTTTGTCCGAGACCCGGAGTTTCGCTTGAAGCGTCAAGCACTTCGATTTGAATGATTTTTCCGTCCGTGCCCACAGCACTCATAACCGAAACGCTGCCGCCGTATCCGCCCGACGCCGTGGTTATGATATAGCCTTTGAGTTCTCCGCCGTCCTCGGCTTCGAAATATGTGTATTCGCGGCCGTCAAATTTCACGGATTTTTCGGTGTATTTTTCGGCAGGAATGAGTTCTTTCATTGTTTCGCGCTCGGTTTTTGCGGCAAGTTCCGCAGTTTTCGCAGCTGTGAGCGCATTTGTGCCTGCGAGCGCCGCCGAAATTATGACGCAAATGATGATGAGAACAAAGGACGGCGAAATTATTTTGAAAACACCCGCTTTTTCGCTTTTTGCGGTGTTTGCCGATTGCGGATTGTTGTTTTTTGCCTGTTTTTTGCTCATTTCGCCACCTTCTTTCCGAAAGGTTTCGGCGTTGTGAGCGCGTCAATGTGGGGCGTCAATATATTCATCAGCAAAATTGAGAATGAAACGCCCTCGGGCAGCGAGCCGAAACGCCTTATAATAAAGGTCACAAGTCCGCACCCGATTCCGAAAATGAGTTTGCCCCATTTATATGTGGGAGATGTGACATAATCGGTTGCCATAAAGAACGCACCGAGCAAAAGTCCGCCGCTCATCATTCCGGCAGCCGCCGCGCTGAGCGCCGACGAAAAGCCGCCGCCGAGAGAGGCGAAAAATGTTGCCGCGCCGACGGTCAAAACAAACGACAGTGGAATTATCGGCGAGATAACTTTCCGCACGATAAGATAAATTCCGCAGATAATGATCAGCACCGCGCAGGTTTCGCCGATACAGCCGCCGCGAAGTCCGAAAAAGAGTTGCCTTAATGTGTATTCGCCGCCTGCAAGCGGTGTGGGTGATGAAACGGCGTCGATTGCAGCGGAATTGTGCCACGAAAACGGGTCGCTCCATGAGGTCATAAGCGACGGGAATGAGACCATCAGCACAATTCGGGCGGTTATTGCCGGGTTTGCAAAATTTTGACCAAGACCGCCGAACAATTGCTTGACAACGACAATTGCGATGACGCTGCCGAGCGCCGCAATCCACAGCGGAATTTCGGGCGGAAGATTAAGCGCCAGCAAAACCCCCGTGACGACAGCGGACAAATCTTTTATCGAATTTTCTTTATGTACCGCTTTGCAGAATATGTATTCCGAAATGACCGCCGCCGCGGCTGCGACCGCAACCGTTATCAAAATGCGGGGTCCGAACAGAACCGCGCCCGCCGCTGTCAGCGGAATGAGCGCTATAATAACATCAAGCATAATTCCGCTTGTTGTTTCGCCGCTTCTCGCGTGCGGAGAAGCCGTAACCACCAAACCGTTCATTGCAAAATTCCTTTCTTTCGGAAAATTTGAATTTATTTTATCTTATCTTAACCTTTGCGATTTTCATATTTTGTGTGAGAGGGCGTTTTGAGGGGCAGACATACGAACAACTTCCGCATTCCATACAGTTGCCGACCGAAAGTTCCCTCAATCTTTGAATGTCGCCCTTTTTGAGCGCCGTGTCGACCGCCGCCGGCGTCAGCGACATCGGGCAGACCGCCGCACATCTTCCGCATTTAATGCAGGGGAGCGGTTTCGGACTCTCGGCGTGGGTTTTGCCGAAAAGCAAAACGGCGTTGTTTTGTTTGATTATCGGCATTGACGGGTCTGCAACGCAATTTCCCATCATAACGCCGCCGTAAAGAATTTTAGACGGCTCTTCACTTGTGCCGCCCGCAAATTTAACGGCGTCTTCGATTTTTGTTCCGATCGGAACGATGATGTTTTGAGGATTTGCCGCCGCGTCCCCGTCGACGGTTATCCGCTTTGAAACCAGCGGCATACCGGTTTTGATGAAATTATACAAAACGGCGACGCTTGTGACATTCATAACCACACAACCGACATCGGCAGGCAGTTTTCCCGTCGGCAGCACCCTGCCCGCGGCGTTATAAATAAGCACTTTTTCGGCACCCTGCGGATAAGCCGAAGAAAGTTTCATCACTTTAACTGAGCCGTCCGCATCTTTTGAATGAACTGTCGACAGCAGTTTTTCGATTGCCGCAGGTTTATTCTTTTCAACGGCAATGATAACATCTTTAAAGTTCATTATTTTTTTGATGAGCAGAACGCCGTCAACAACATCTTCGGTATTTTCAATACAGGTACGGTAATCCGATGTTATATAAGGCTCACATTCGGCGGCGTTTATGATGAGGGTGTCAAGTTCCGTTCCCTCTTTTCGGGTCAGTTTGACATGGGTCGGGAAACCGGCGCCGCCAAGTCCGACCAAACCGCATTTTCTCGCGGCGGCGGCAAGGTCTGCCTCGGTTTTAATCTCGCTCGGAGCAAGGTTTTCGTCGGGCGTCATCTGCCCGTCGGAGTTAATGATAACCGTTTGGGAACGCACACCGTTCGGCAGAACGAGCGTTCCGATTTGCGCGACTTCGCCCGAAACGCTTGAATGAACGGGAGCGCTGATAAGCCTGTCGCTGTCCCCTATCACGGTGCCGACGAAAACTTTATCGCCTTTTTTGACAGCAGGTTCTGCAGGGGAGCCGATATGCTGTGCAAGCGGTATGACCACCGTTTCAGGCGGCGGCATAACAATGGATTGCATTTCGGCAGTTCTTTTGAGATGTTTGAGGCGAAGTCCTCCGCGGAGTTTTGCTTTTGGTTTAATCGGTTTTAATTTAACGGTTTCCGACATATGATTTCTCCCTTTTGCAAAAAATATTTTCCCGGGCGGGGTCTCCAACCGCCGTCCTTCCGGGATTATATTCAACACTAATGAAATTATATATCATTTATAACGGTTTTTCAACAATTCTTTGAAAAGTTAGATATTAGATATTAGACATTAGAC
>CAVDRT010000154.1:0-3779 GCA_963611445.1 bacterium | reverse complement strand
GCCTTATAAGGGGATTCAACCCGTGGCCTGTGGCTTTTACCGTTCTTGCCAGCGGCAAAAAGCTCAAAGTGTTCAGTGCCCAAATCGGCGAAAACACAACGGCGGAGCCCGGAACTGTTTTGTGTTGCAAAAAGGAACTTATCATCGCCTGTGGAGGCGGCACTTCAATTAAATTTGATACAGTGCAGCTTGACGGCAAAGCAAAAATGCCCGCCTCTGACCTTTTAAACGGTCTCAGACTCACGAAAGGCGAAAAAATCAATGCCTAACGCAAGAAAAATCGCCTTGAATGTCATTCAAAAAATTTTTGACGGCGGATATTCCAATTTGGTTATGAAAGAAGTTCTTTCGTCAAATGATATTTCAAATACCGACAAATCATTTATAAACAACCTTGTTCTCGGAGTTGTTGAGCGCAGGCTTACTCTTGACTATATCATCGAAAACGCATCAAACAGACCGATTAAAAAAATCTCACCCGAAGCATTGTTCCCTTTGAGAATGGGTGTTTATCAGATTTTATATATGGACAAAGTGCCGGACAGTGCGGCGGTAAATGAATCGGTAAAACTTGTGAAAGCAAGCAAAAAGCCCTTTCTTTCCGGCTTTGTCAACGGAGTGTTAAGGGGAGTTTTAAGAGCCGAGAACCGTTATCTTCCGAGAGAATGCCGCACCGAAAAAGATTTGTCCGTCATTTATTCCTGCGGCGAAGATATTGTCTGCCGCCTTGTTAAACAGTACGGATTTGATATAACTGAAAATATTCTAAAAACTTCTTTCAAAATCCCGCCGACCGTTGTCAAGGTCAACAACTTAAAAATAAGCGGTGAGGATTTTGCCGCACTTATGAGTTCTCTCTCCGTTTGTGCAACCAAAGCGGACTTGCCGCATATGTTTTTTGTAAAAGGACTTGCCGATATTTCTTCAAATGAAGCATATAAAAAAGGCTGTTTTCACATTCAGGACCTTTCTTCGGCATCTGCGGCATTTTTCGTCGGTTGTAAACCGAGCGAGCGGATTTTTGGTGTTTGCGCGGCACCCGGCGGCAAAACTTTCACAATGGCTGAAATTATGGGCGACCGCGGCGAAATTATTGCAGGGGATAAACACCCGCACCGCGTCAAACTGATTGATGACGGAAGAAAAAGACTGGGGCTTTCATCAATCAAACCCGTGGTTTCGGACGCTCTTTCGTTTGATGAAAAACTCGGCGAATTCGACCGTGTGCTTTGCGATGTGCCGTGTTCGGGAATCGGGGTTATTGCAAGAAAACCCGAAATCAAATATAAAAATTCAGATGATTTTTGTTCACTGCCCGATGTTCAATTTGAAATACTCAAAAACGCCTCGCGGTATTTAAAAAAAGGCGGAACTTTGGTTTATTCCACCTGCACGCTTTTCAAAGAAGAGAATGAACAGGTGATTGAAAAATTCTTGCGTTATGCCCCGTCCTTTACTTTGGATTCTCAAAATACAGTCATTCCGGACGAAAACCACGACGGATTTTTTATGGCACGGCTTATAAATACTTCTTTATGACGCGGAGGGCGCTTAATTGGAGAAAATCGATATAAAATCAAAAACAGTTCCCGAAATCAAACTGTATTTAGAGTCGCTCGGCGAGCTGCCATACCGCGCAGGACAAATTTTTAAATGGCTTCATTCAGGCGTCACATCTTTTGATGAAATGACAAATTTGCCGAAGTCACTCAGAGAACGCCTTGAAAATGACTGCTATATTGCAAATGTCGAAATAATACGACGGTTGGTTTCAAAAATCGACGGTACTGTTAAATATCTTTATAAATTACACGACGGCGAATATGTAGAGTCGGTTTTGATGAAATACGAACACGGATATTCAGTCTGCATTTCAACTCAAGTCGGCTGCCGTATGGGCTGTAAATTTTGTGCTTCGGGTCTTAACGGACTCAAACGCTCCCTCACCGCTTCGGAAATGCTGTCGCAAGTGATGACGGCGGGACTCGACAATAACATTCGCGTTTCCAATGTCGTTATGATGGGAATGGGAGAGCCGCTTGATAATTATGATAATTCTATAAGGTTTCTGAAACTTGTTTCCGATGAAAACGGATTAAATATAGGTCTTAGACATATATCCTTGTCAACCTCGGGCGTTGTCAGCGGAATTTATAAACTGATGGAAGAAAAACTTCCGATAACGCTTTCAATTTCGCTTCACGCTCCGAATGACGAATCAAGAAACAAAATTATGCCGGTCAACAAAAAATGGAATGTTGAAGAATTGATAGCCGCCTGTCGGGAATACATCAAAAAAACCAGCAGAAGAATATCTTTTGAATATGCAGTGATTGACGGCGTTAACGACAGCGAAAAGGACGCCGAAGAATTGAGCAAACTTTTAAAGGGAATGCTTTGTCACCTGAATTTGATACCTGCCAACCCCGTTGCGGAAAACAATTTCAGAAGCCCGGACCGCGCGCGGGTGAGAAAATTTTACGAACTTATGATTTCCAAGGGGATAAATACAACCGTGAGAAGAACACTCGGGGCTGATATAAACGCTTCCTGCGGACAATTGAGAAGACAGGAAGAATCCGAATCAAAGGTGGTGCTTTAATTGACAGTCAGCGGAAAAACAGACATCGGTGTTGTGAGGGACACCAATCAGGACAGTTTTCTGTGCGATATGCTTTCCGACGAAATTGCCGTTGCCGTGGTTTGCGACGGTATGGGCGGTGCAAACGGCGGAGAAGTTGCAAGTTCGGTGGCGGCGAGAGAAATTTTCGAAGCGTTAAAATCAGGAATCAGAAAAGACCTTTCCGAGCGTTCCGCACATTTATTGTTCAAAACCGCAATTTTCAATGCAAATATGGCTGTTTTCAAAAAATCCCGTGAAGACAAATCACTTTCGGGTATGGGAACAACAGCCGTTGCGGCAATCACTTCGCCCGATACATTCTATTTTGCCCATGTCGGCGACAGCAGAATTTACCTTGCAAATGAAAACGGGCTTAAACCTTTAACCAAAGACCACTCTGTGGTGCAGTCGCTGGTTGAAAACGGTCAGCTGACCGAGCAGGAAGCACTGTCATACCCAAACCGAAATGTGATAACGAGGGCTGTCGGGGTCAGGGAGGATATTGATGTCGACTTCAACATTTCACCGAGGTCGGACGGCGACATTTTGCTTTTGTGTACCGACGGTCTCACGAATTTTGTTGATGACGGCAATATATATCAAATCATCACGGGAAATGAGCCGGAAACGGCGCTCCGATTACTTATAAATTCCGCTAATAATAACGGCGGCAAGGATAATATAACAGCAGTAATCATTAAATAGTTTTTATCAAGAGCCTTTTGGCAGATTGGACGGATATTTATGGAGAATTATGTTGGAAAACGCCTTGACGGCAGATACGAGCTCAAGGAAATCGTCGGAATCGGCGGTATGGCGGTAGTTTATAAGGCATACGACAATGTTGAGGACAGGATAGTTGCCGTTAAAATACTTAAAGACGAATATGCAACAAATGAGGATTTTTTGAGAAGATTTAAAAACGAATCAAAGGCAATTTCTCTTTTGTCGCACCCGAACATTGTCAAAGTTTACGATGTCAGTTTCGGAGATGTTATTCAATATATTGTAATGGAATATATTGAGGGAATCACTCTTAAAGAATATATTGAGAAAAACGGCAGCCTTGTTTGGAAAACCGTTGTCGCAATTGCCGTTCAGATATTGCGCGCGCTCCAGCACGCACACGACAGGGGAATTGTTCACAGAGATGTCA
>CAVDRT010000153.1:0-11512 GCA_963611445.1 bacterium | reverse complement strand
ATAACTCTGTAGCAAAAATTAGGTTGAAATGTTACAAAAAAGCTTGACCAGAACACTTGGCTCCGCTTGTCAATTTAGATGTTAGCCATTAGACAAGGCAGCCCCCTTTTTCAAACGAAAAAGGGGGGGCAACCACACTGTCTGTTTTAAGTTTTGAAATTACTTTTCACCGCGGTTCTCTTCTTTGAGCCTTTTTTCGAGTGCCGATTGCTTTGCGAGAATCGCATTCACTTTGTCGTATAAATCCTCTATCATAATCTCGGTTTTAAGATTGACTTTATAATCATTTTCCGCGCGGCGGCGATCTTTTTCCTCTTGCCTGTTCTGGCTCATCATAATGAGCGGCGCCTGAATTGCCGCAACGCAGGAAAGCACCAAATTGAGCAAAATGAATGGGTACGGGTCAAATGCTTTGCTTGCAAGCAGGGCGTTTATGACCATCCAAAGAATCAAAACAGCAGTAAACGAAAAAATAAACGCCCAACTCCCGGCGAATTTTGCAATTGCGTCGGCGGCGCGCTGCCCGAGGGTGTATTTTTTCTTTTCGGATTCCGGATTGACCGAAATTTTGCTGTCTGCCAAAAGGTTGAGCACCTCTTCATCAGTCATATCGTGACGGACTTCTTTCAAAACTTCTTTTAACACTTTGCGGTTTTCTTTCATATTGTTTACCTTGCCGTTCTTATTGTTTTTTCTTTATTGTATAGGCAAACACTGCTTTTTTCAAGAAAAAAATCTCCCCGATTTATAAATTCGGGGAGATTTAAATTTCTTAAATGTTGCACTTCGAAAAGCAAAACTCAATCTTTAATCAAATCGACCTTGAGTTCCTCGCCGCCTGTCGCGTGGTTATACAGTTTGCGGTTGTCAAGGCACCAAACACGGTCAGAAAATTCGTCGGGTGCCGTTTTTGCAATCGCCTCGCTCATTTCGTATATTCTTGCATCAAGACAGTCGAGTTCGCTCAATATTTCCGCCTCGGCGAATGCAGGGCGCACCGCCGCGCCGAATTCCGGCTCGCCGTGGTGAGAAAGCACCATATGCTGAAGCATAACCGAAATTTTTCGGTCGGTTCCCAATTTTTTTGAATATTCATCGATTATCATAGCGCCGCGCGCCAAATGTCCGAGCAGATTTCCCTCAACCGAATAGCCCGACGCTATCCCGGCATCGGTCACTTCAAATTCTTCGGTTTTTGCAATATCGTGTAAAATCGCGCCGGCGAACAAAAGGTCGTTATTCAAAAACGGATAAAGCGCCGCGACGCTTTGAGCAAGCCTCAGCACCGACAAAGTGTGCATTAAAAGTCCGCCCCTGATTGCGTGGTGCAGTTTAAACGCCGCCGGCCAATAGAGCAATTTTTCGCGGTAATCGGAAATAATCGCCCCGACAAGTTTTTTGAGGTCCTCATTTTTCATATTGTCAATGACCGCCGTTATCTCACCGAGCATTTTATCGCCCGAAAATTCAGCCGATTTCACAAGTTCCGACGGGTCGATATTATCGGCAGGGACCGCTTTTCTGATACGGCTGACCGTGAGTTGATCCTGCCCGTTATACTGCGTGACCGTTCCGCGGATTTTGACGATTTCACCGCTGTTGAAACTGCCGTGCAGCTGTTCGCTGTAATCCCAGAGTTTGCCGTTGATTTCGGTCGATCTGTCCGACAAAGTCAGGTCCAGAAATGTGCTGCCCTTTGCGGTTTTCTTCACTTTGCAGTCGGTTATCAGCCAAAAACTGTCAACCGGACCGTTTGAATTTGAAATTGTATTCATAAGTTTAACTCCGTTTAAATTCGGGCAAATTCCGCTTTCCCGATTTATCTTATGATAATATCTTCCCTTGCAGGGCCGTTTGAAACCATTGTGATCGGCACGCCGATTTCTTTTTCGATAAATTCAATATATTTGCGGCAATTTTCGGGAAGTTCTTCATATTTGCGAATTCCGCCGATGTCGCACTTCCAACCGGGCAGGGTCTCATAAACCGGTTTTGCCTTTTCAAGTTTGGGCGTTACGGGGAAATCTTTTGTAACTTCGCCGTCGATTTCATATCCGACGCAAACTTTGAGTTCATCAAGATAACCGAGGGCGTCAACCACCGTCAAAACAGCCTCGGTCGTTCCCTGAACTTCACAGCCGTATCTTGTTGCAACTGCGTCAAACCAACCCATTCTTCTCGGTCTGCCGGTTGTGGCGCCGTATTCGCCGCCGTCGCCGCCGTGATTTCTCATAAGTTCGGCTTCGTCTCCGAATATTTCGCTGACGAACGCTCCGGCACCCACCGCCGAAGAATACGCCTTGACAACGGTGACAATATCCTTGATTGCATAGGGCGGAACACCGGCGCCGACAGCGCCGTAGCCTGCGGTTGTGCTTGACGATGTGACCATCGGGTAAATTCCGTGGTCGGTGTCTTTAAGCGAGCCGAGCTGACCCTCAAGCAGAATGGTTTTTCCCTCTTTTTCGGCATTGAAAAGAAGTTTTCTCACATCGCCGACATAGGGCGCAATGCCTTTTTTCCATTTCATAAGAGTGTCAAAAAGTTCGTTTTCATCAATCGGGTCTTTGCCGTAGATGTCTTTGAGCATTATATTTTTAACTTCAAGCACCGATTTGATTTTCTTTTTGAGTCTCTCCTCATCAAAAAGTTCGCAAACCTGGAAACCGATTTTTGCATATTTATCCGAATAAAACGGGGCTATTCCCGATTTTGTTGAGCCGAAACTCGCCTTTCCGAGACGCTCTTCCTCATAGACATCGAACAAAACATGGTAAGGCATAACCATTTGCGCCCTTTCGGACACAACAAGTTTGGGCTCCGGAACGCCTTTTGCGATGACTTCGCCCAATTCTCTCAAAAGTTTTTCAACATCGAGCGCAACGCCGTTTCCGATGCAGTTGATAACGCCGCTGTTGAAAATACCCGACGGCAAGGTGTGGAGCGCAAATTTGCCGTATTCGTTTTTAATCGTGTGGCCTGCGTTCGCACCGCCCTGATAACGCACGACGATGTCGGCGTTTTTTGCCAGCATATCGGTTATTTTTCCTTTTCCCTCGTCGCCCCAGTTGGCTCCGACTACTGCTCTTACCATAATTTATTCCCCTTTTCCCCGCCGAACACACGGCGGAATAAAATAAATCCTAAAAATATGAAACGCCCTTGCATCCTCGGAAGCAAAGGCGTTTTGTTAATTATTCAGCGGTTTCTTCGGCTGTTGTTTCTTCTGTTTCAGCCTCTGCTTCGGTCTCTGTTTCGGTTTCTTCATCGTTCTTTTCAAGCAATGCGCGGATTGAAAGGCTCACGCGTTTTCTCTCAAAGTCGATGTCGATTATCTTGGCTTTGACCTCTTCGCCTATTTTGAGTTCGTCGGCAGGTTTTTCAATGTGTTTGTCGGCAATCTGCGAAATGTGGATAAGTCCGTCAACACCGGGGATTATTCTTGCAAACGCGCCGTAGGAAGTGAGGCTCACGATTTTAACATCGGCAACATCGCCGACAGCGTATTTGTTTGTGAAGATGACCCACGGATTATCTTCGGCTTTTTTGTAACCGAGAGAGATTTTTTTCTTTTCGGTGTCAAGGTCTTTGATATAAACTTCGATTTCGTCGCCGACCGAAACAACCTCTGACGGGTGTTTGATTCTCTGCCATGAAAGTTCGGAAATGTGAACCATTCCGTCAACGCCGCCGATGTCGACAAACGCGCCGTAACCCGTGAGAGATTTAACGGTTCCTTTGATTACATCGCCGACCGCGATTTCGGACCAAACTTTTTCCTCGGCTGCTTTGCGTTCTTCAATAAGAATCGGTTTTGCGGAGCCGATTGCACGGCGGCCGCGGCCGAGTTCGATGATTTTGAATTTGATGGGTGTGCCTTTGAGGGCTGTGAGGTCTGCGCCTCTGTTAAGGGTGGCAAGCGACGCGGGAATGAACACGCGGACGCCTTCGTAAATCACGGTTATGCCGCCTTTGATTACATCGGCAACAGTGCTTTCCAAAACTTCGTCGTTATCTTTTGCGTCGACAATTTTCTGCCAGCCTGCAATAGAATCGAAACGGCGTTTTGAAAGAGCGACGGTTCCCTCGGAATCGTTTGTTTTCATAATGACGAGGTCAAGAACATCGCCGACTTTGACCTCGTTCACCATATCGGCATTCGGGTCGTTTGAATACTCATTTGCCGGAACATAACCTGCGTGTTTTCTGCCGATGTCGACCTGAATCTCCGTCGGGTTTACAGCAAGAACGGTTCCTTTGACCTTCTGGTCTGTATTCATACTTTCAAGGGAAGCCTCAAGTGCTTCTTCGAAAGTCATTTCGTCAAAATCTTTTTCTGTTGCCTGTGTGTTTTCTGTCATGGTTTTAAAAACCTCCTTTATTATATGCGCCGGGGTTGATGCACCGGCAACGATGCCGATTGTTTGGGCACCGTCGGCAAAGTTCTTCGGGATTTCAGCCGCCGTTTCGACCGAGATGACCCGGCTGCAATTTTCCTTGCAAATGTCCGCCAGCTTTTTTGTGTTTGAACTGTGCCTTCCGCCCACGACCACCATCAAGTCACAGTTTGAACTGAGTTCGCGGGCCTCGTCCTGCCTTTTAGCAGTAGCAAAACATATTGTATCAAAAATTTTTGAGTTTGTATACACTTTTTTTAAAGTTTTTTGACATTTTTTCCACAACTCTTCGTTGAAAGTGGTCTGTGCGACGGCGGTTATGGGCTCATCTTTTGAAAGTGTGCCGTTTTTGAGCAGGGAAACCAGTTCCTCTTCGTCGGCAAAGACGGCGCATTTGCCGGGCGTGTGCCCGATTATGCCCTTGACCTCCTGATGATTTTTGTCACCCGCAATCAAAATCGTGTCGCCCGCAAGGCTTTGGCGGTTTGCAATTTGCTGTATTTTTGAAACGAACGGACATGTGGCGTCGAAAACTTTTATTCCGAGCGCCTCGGCTTTTTCGACAACCGCCCTTGCGACGCCGTGCGACCTTATCACAAGTGTGGCGCCCTCCGGTGTTTCGGACGGGTCGCTGACGGCGAAAACCCCGATTTTTTGAAGTTTTTCCACCATTTGCGCGTTGTGGATTATGGGACCCAAAGTGCAGACTTTTTCCCCTTTTTCGGTCAAATCATAAACGCTTTGCACCGCACGGTCAACGCCGAAACAAAATCCTGCGGTTTTTGCAACAATAACTTTTCTTTTCAAAATCCACGCTCCCACTGCTCGGTTATCGTCCCCATAATCGTTTCGGTGACGCGGCGCAGTTCATTTTTTGATTTTTCTTCGGTTTTTATCTGCTCGTTCAAAAGTTCGCCTATTCTGAGGGTTGCCCTCGAAAACGGTTTGAGACTCTCGCGATATATTGAAACGGGCAGCACGGGCGCGCCTGTTTCGGCGATTATGAACGCGGTTCCCGCCTTGCCTTTTTTCGGTCTGCCGTCGCGATTTCTGGTGCCTTCGGGGAAAATGCCCAGTATCTCACCGTTTTTAAGCAGCGAGATGCTGCGGTCGAGCGCTTCTCTTCCGCCGCTGCCGCGCACCACGGGAAAAGCCCCCATTTTTTGCAAAAACCACCTGACGAGCGGATTTTTGAAAAGTTCCGCTTTTGCCATAAAGTGAATGGGTCGCGGGCAAACGGCAATCAAAAAGACCACATCTGAAATCGAAGTGTGATTGCAACAGAGAATGAACGGCTGATTTTTCGGAATGTTTTCTTTTCCGCAAACCGTCAGGCGGAAATAAATGCGGACGAAAATGCGGAGCATAACTCTCATAAATTTATATAATCCGCTCACTTTATCACACCCTTGATTATTTTCATAAGTTTTTCCACCGACTGTTCAACGCTGTCGCCGCTGTTGTTGAAGTCAACCGCGTCGGCGGCGCGTTTGAGCGGAGCGATTTTCCTGTGTGTGTCGTTATAATCACGCTGTTTCATATCGGAAAGAACATCTTCATAAGTGACCTTTTCGCCTTTTGCTTTTAATTCGTCAAAACGGCGGCGTGCCCGTTCTTCGGGCGACGCGCTCAGAAATATTTTAAGTGTTGCGTTCGGCAAAACGACCGTCCCGATGTCGCGCCCATCCATAATCACATTGTGTTTTCGGGAGAGTTCCCTTTGAAGTTCCAAAAGAAACGCCCGCGTCGGGCTGAGAGCCGAGCACCGCGAAGCCTCAAGCGAGATTTCGGGCGTCCTGATTTTGTCCGAAACATCTTCGCCGTTCAAAAGCACACGCTGTTCTCCGTTTTTATATCGGATTTCGACCGTGACCGTGCCGAGATATTTTTGAAGTTCTGTTTCGTCGCCGATGTTTATATTATTTTGCAGCACACCGAACGCCACCGCGCGGTAAAGCGCGCCCGTGTCGACATAAACGAAGCCGAGTTCGCGCGCCAAGCGTTTTGCAAGCGTGCTTTTCCCGGCGCCTGCCGGTCCGTCAATTGCTATTGAAATCATAAAATTCAATCCTTTATAAGTATATTTTTTCCGGCTGCGTGACCGGTGGAAAATGCGATTTGCAGGTTGTAACCGCCCGTGTAAGCGTCAACATCAATAACCTCTCCGGCGAAATACAGATTTTTGCAAAGTTTCGATTCCATTGTTGCGGGGTTTATTTCCGAGGTCTTAACGCCGCCGACGGTGACGATTGCCTCTTCAATCGGGCGTTTATCAATAACATCGAGCCGCACACATTTGAGTGTGTCAACCAAGCGGAGCCGCTCCTCTTTTGTTATCTGTGCGACCCTTGTGTGCGGTGCGATTCCCGACAGGCGAACGATTATCGGAATAAGCCTTTTCGGCAAAAGTTTGTCAAGGGAATTGATGAGGTCTCTGCCCGAAAATTCTTCAAAATCCCTTATGAGCCGCGCGTCGAGTTTTGCTTTGTCGAGCGCGGGTTTCAAATCAATTTCGAGGGAATACTGCGTTTCGGGCAATTCGCCCATATGCGCCGAGGCGCTGAGAATTATCGGTCCCGAGACGCCGTAATCGGTGAATATCATATCGCCGAAATCCGTATAACACGGCTTTTTTGCGCCGTTTTTTTTGACGGTTATCCCGACATTTTTAAGCGTTAAGCCTTTGAGTTCCTCAACGAATCCCTGAAAACAGACCAGCGGCACAATTGAGGGTTTGAGCGGCGTCACGGTGTGGGAAAAACTTTCCGCAAAACGATAGCCGTCGCCCGACGAGCCGGTCAGCGGATAAGATACGCCGCCTGTCGCAACGATGAGTGCTTCGGATTTTATCTCGCCCGATTCGGTTTTTATTAAAAATCCGTTTTCGTTTTTTTTCGCCGAAACCGCTCTTTCAAAAACAAAATGCACACCGAGGGCTTTGGCTCTGTTCACAAGAGCGTCGACAATATCCACCGCTTTGTCGGATACGGGAAAAACCCGATTTCCGCGCTCGGTTTTGAGCGGCACTCCGAGATTTTCAAAAAAATGCATTGTAGCCTCGGCGTCGAAATCCGAAAAAGCCGAATAGAGAAATTTCGGGTTGCGGTTGACCGCGGCGATAAGCCCCCTGACATCGGTATTGTTCGTGACATTGCAGCGCCCTTTTCCCGTTATCATAAGTTTTCTCGCAGGGCGCGGCATACGCTCAATGACGGTAACGCCGAGCCCGCGCTCCGCCGCCGTCACTGCCGCCATCAGACCTGCGGCGCCGCCGCCGATTATTGCTGCTTGTGTGTTCATAAATAAAAAGCCTTTCAAAACTTATAAATTCTTTAAAATTTTGTTTGCGGAAACGCGTCGGCGCAAAACCGCAATTACAATAATTTTAATGTATCCGAAAGTTATTGTCAAGGAGTGCGGGGAATTTAGATGCTAGATATTAGACACTAGACATTAGATATGGTAGCCGTTGGTTTGTGCTTTCTGCCGTCAGAGAAGCGACTTCCAACAGCTCCACTTGTCAGGGGAGCTGTCGCCGTAGGCGACTGAGGGGTAGTAATCTAACATCTAAAATTTAAAATCTAATGTCTAATTTTTGGGGGGTAGTGTCTAACATCTAAAGTAATCAAATCCATTATGCCATTCTAACAGCGGGGAGTGTTACATATATTTAAAACAGGAACGAACACAAAAAAGCATTAAAAGGAATGATAGATAATGATTGCAAAAAAATATTACCCCGAAGGCTATCTTTCGGGAATGGCAAAAAATCGGGCGGCACTCATCAACATTTCAACCGTACAGGACGCGGCGGAAAAGGGTGAAATCCTTGAAGCAGACGCCTTTGTTTGCGACTGCGACCACAATCTGATTGTAAACCTCGGCTGTATGCGCGGAATTGTTCCGCGCGAGGAGGGTGCCGTCGGAATAAGCGAGGGCGAAGTCAGGGATATAGCCCTTATTTCACGCGTTGGCAAACCGATATGTTTCACGGTTGAGGAAATCAGGACCGACAGCAGCGGTGTTCCGTTTGCCGTTTTGTCACGCCGCCGTGCGCAGGAAATGTGCCGAAAAGAATATCTTCAAAAACTGGCGCCGGGCGATATAATCAACGCAAAAGTGACCCACCTTGAAAATTTCGGCGCATTTTGCGACATAGGCTGCGGTATTTCGGCACTTTTGCCGATTGACTCCATTTCGGTTTCGAGAATCGCCCACCCGAGAGACCGTTTCTTGTGCGGCGCAAACATAAAAGCCGCGGTGCGTTCGGTCGACGAGCGGGGACGGATAACGCTGACGCTCAAAGAACTGCTCGGCACTTGGGAGGAAAACGCCGCCCAATTCGCACAGGGCGAAACGGTCGGCGGGATTATCCGTTCGGTTGAAGATTACGGCGTGTTTATCGAACTCACGCCCAACCTCGCAGGACTTGCCGAGCCCCGAAGCGATGTCAAAGTGGGGCAAAGCGCAGGCGTTTACATAAAAAGTCTGTTGCCCGAAAAACTCAAAGTCAAACTGATAATCGTCGACGCATTCGACCGCAGCGAGCCGCCCGCACCGCTGAAATATTACCAAACCGACAGCCACATCGACCGCTGGGTATATTCGCCGCCGGGCGCCAACCGCGTGGTTGAAACAGTGTTTTGATTTTTTATGACGGCTTAATCTGATTTAAAATAAAACAACGCACCCGAAAAAACCGGTGCGTTGTTTTCATAACAAATATTATTTTGCGTAATACGGGTTTGGTTTGCATAAAATCGAAATCAAATCCACAATCCAACCTATTCCGAAAAGACCTGCGGTGAAAATATATAAAATTCCCATTCCGCCTTTCCCCTCATAAAACTTGTGGGCACCCACAAAGCCAAGGAACAAACAAAGGAAAAACGATACCCACTTATTGCAAAGTCTCAAACCTACTACTGTATTAACATTTGTGTTGGCGTTATTGTTTGAGTTGTTAATGACAACCTGCGGTGTTTCGTTCGCACCCTTAATTTCTTCAACCTGTCTTCCGCAGGCTGTGCAAAGAATTGCATCTTCGGGTATTTTTGCTCCGCAGTGTTTACAGAATTTTGTTTTTTCTGTGTTTTCCATATTTACCCTCCTGTTTTGACATTCTGTGAATGTCATATTTGTAAACAGTATAACATATAATTTTCTTGTTGACAAGCAGTAAATGTCAAATTTAAGGAGAAAATATGTTTATAAACAAAACCGAAGAGGGTTTAAACAATATTTGCGGAAGAAATATCGCCGAAAAACGCAAGGCAAACCGGTGGTCGCAACGCGAACTGTCGGACAAAATGCAATTGAACGGATTGGACATCGACAAAAACGCAATTCAAAGAATTGAGTGCGGAAAACGATTTGTAACCGATATTGAAATCAAGTGTTTTTCGTCGGTGCTTGATATGTCGTTTGAGGAATTGCTTAATCCGCCGCAAGAGAACAAAAACCCATAAATTAAAGACAAGACCCTTTCCCGGGTCTTGTTTTTTGCTGCGTTTCCGCCGAGCGGCTATTTCTTCGGCGGATTCGGTATCTCTGAAATCCCGATGAAATAATCCGCCGAAACACCATAAAAACGGCAAAGTGTAATCAGGTCTTCGATTTTGAGTTCAGCCCTGCCGCTTTCAATATGGCTGTACCCCTGCTGGGATTTTTGCAAAACTTTCCCCACCTCGGCTTGCGTTAAATCACGGTCTTCGCGTATATTCCTCATACGAGTTCTGTAATCCATAAAAACACCCCGTAAATATTAGATGTGTTTTTATTTTATGCACTCAGATTTTGAGTATTGACAAATACTCAAAGATTGAGTATAATATGAGCATCTTATGTATGGAGGGAAAGTATTATGAAAAAATTTTTATGTCTTGCGCTAATTTTAATGGTTGTCTTCTCGCTTTCTGCCTGCGAAACAAGTTCGCCGACAAAAGAGAGTTACAACGATGAAGAAACCGTGGCAACACAATCCGAGGAAGAAACCTACGGCCTCAACGAAACCGCTGTGTTCAAAGACCTCAAATTCACGGCAACAGAAATCAAGGAATCAACCGGCAGTGATTTTTGGGCACCCGACGACGGAAATATTTATGTCGGCGTGAAATTCGTTGTTGAAAACATATCAGACGAGGAACAAAATGTGAGCAGTGTATTGCTCTTTGATGCGTATGCCGGAGATGTAAAGTGCGATTATTCCATTTCTGCGGTCACCGATTTCGGCGGAAACACAATTGACGGCAGCATTGCGCCAGGCAAAAAACTCGAAGGGTGGTACGGCGTTGAAGTGCCTGCCGATTGGTCTAAACTTGAACTTGATGTCAAATCGAGTTGGCTTTCAAGCGGAACTGCAAGATTTGCATTTTCAAAATAATTATTAAAGGGGATTGAAATCATGAGGTTTTGTGAAAAATGCGGAAAAGAAATTATGGACGAAGCGGTTGTTTGCCCGGGATGCGGCTGCAGCGTTACCGCCGTCAAGCAAAAAGAAAACGGCGGTAACGACGGGCTTGCAGTTGCAAGCAAAATATTCCTTATTTTAGGATGTGTAATGCAGGGTTGGCTGCTGATTCCGCTTGCGTGGTGTCTGCCGATCACAATTTCAATTTGCAACAAAATGAAAGCAAACGAGCCAGTCGGCACGGGTCTCAAAGTTTGCTCGCTGCTTTTCGTAAGCCTTATCGGCGGAATTTTGCTTTTGTGCCGTTCCGACGAAAAAAGAAACTGAATTTTTATTGATATATTCCTAATTAGATGTTAGATATTAGACGATAGACATTAGATAAGGCAGCCGCTAGTTTTGTGCTTTCTGCCGTCGGAGAAGTGACTTACAACAGCGCCCCTTGTCAGGGGAGCTGTCAAAACGAAGTTTTGACTGAGGGGTAGTAATCTAATATTTAAAATCTAATGTCTAATATCTTATACCCGCCCTCGGCAACTGTGAAACGAAAACAAAAATGGCGGTGAACAGAAAAACAGCAACCCTATAAACACAAAAGCACCCATCGGTTTACAAAAACCAATGGGTGTTTTAAGTTTGTGGTAAAAGAGAAAAATGTCGGCGCAGACCTATTTTCCCGGGCAGTCGCCCGCCGAGTATCTTCGGC
>CAVDRT010000152.1:0-5671 GCA_963611445.1 bacterium | reverse complement strand
CTAGTATCTAGTATCTAGTATCTAGTATCTAACTTTGCACAACAAACGCCCGAGGTTTAAAGCCTCGGGCGTTTCGTGCTGCCGAAAATTTTTTATTTGCAAATCAACTCGCCGTTTTCGGCGTCGACCTTTATTTCGGTGCCTGCCGGCATATCGCCCGACAAGATTCGTTTTGCAATCAGGGTTTCAAGCGACCCCTGCAAATAGCGGCGCAGCGGGCGCGCGCCATAAATCGGGTCGTAGCCGCGGTTGATAATGAGTTCCTTCGCTGCGTCCGTCACGGAGAGTGATAAACTCTTGTCGGCAAGGCGTGAGCGAAGCGAGCGGAGCATTATATCGATAATGCCTGAAAGATTTTCCTTGGTGAGCGGTTTGAAGAAAATGATTTCGTCCAAACGGTTGAGAAGTTCGGGTCTGAAACTGCGTTTGAGTTCGGACATAACTTCACCTTTTGCTTCTTCGGAAATTTCGCCTTTGGCGTTTATTCCTTCAAGCAGACTTTGACTGCCGAGGTTTGAGGTGAGAATTATGATTGTGTTCTTGAAATCAACCGTTCTGCCCTGGCTGTCGGTTATTCTGCCGTCGTCAAGTATTTGCAGCAAAATGTTGAAAACATCGGGGTGGGCTTTTTCAATTTCGTCAAACAGCACCACCGAATAAGGTTTGCGGCGCACAGCCTCTGTCAGCTGACCGCCCTCGTCATAGCCGACATATCCGGGAGGCGCTCCGATAAGACGGGAGACCGAGAACTTCTCCATATATTCGGTCATATCAATTCTGACCATACTGTGTTCGTCGTCGAAAAGCGCGTCCGCCAGAGATTTCGCGACCTCGGTTTTGCCGACGCCCGTCGGGCCCAGGAAAAGAAAACTGCCGATCGGTCTGTTCGGGTCGGATATTCCGGCACGCGAACGGATAATTGCTTCGGTGACTTTTTTGACCGCCTCATCCTGCCCGACGACTCTTTCGTGAATCACATCGTCAAGGTGCAATATCTTTTCGCGCTCGCCCTCCATCAGTTTCGAAACGGGAATTCCCGTCCATTTGCCGACGATTGCAGCGATTTCCTCTTCGGTCACGGTGTCGTGCATAATGGAATTGTCGGCGCCCGATTCACGGCGTGCCTCGGCTTCTTTGAGCCTCTTTTCAAGCTGCGGCAATTCCGAATATTTAAGCCTTGCCGCCTTTTCATATTCATAAGAAACCTGGGCGTTTTCAATGTCGGAGTGCATTTTTTCAATCTGCGCACGCAGCGTTTTGACTTCATCAACGCTCTGTTTTTCGGTTTCCCAACGCGATTTCATTGCGTTGAATTTATCCTTGTAATCCGCAAGTTCTTCGGTGAGTTTTTGAAGTCTGTCTTTTGAAAGTCGGTCGGTCTCTTTTTTAAGCGCCATTTCTTCAATTTCAAGCTGCATAATTTTGCGCCTGACATCGTCCATTTCCGCAGGCATTGAATCCATTTCGGTGCGAATCGAAGCGCACGCTTCGTCCACAAGGTCAATGGCTTTGTCGGGCAAAAAACGGTCGGTTATATATCTGTTTGAGAGGGTTGCGGCAGCAACCAAGGCACTGTCGTGTATGCGAACGCCGTGGAAAACTTCATAGCGCTCTTTGAGTCCTCTCAAAATCGAAATGGTATCTTCCACCGTCGGCTCGTCGACCATAACGGGTTGAAAACGCCTCTCAAGCGCCGCGTCTTTTTCGATATATTTGCGGTATTCGTCAAGCGTTGTGGCGCCGATACAGTGAAGTTCGCCCCTTGCAAGCATAGGTTTCAAAAGGTTTCCGGCATCCATACTGCCCTCGGTCTTTCCGGCGCCGACGATGGTGTGAAGTTCATCAATGAAAAGCAGCGTTCTGCCTTCGCTCGATTTAATTTCTTCAAGCACCGCTTTGAGCCTTTCTTCAAACTCGCCGCGGTATTTTGCGCCCGCAATCAACGCGCCCATATCAAGGCTGAAAATGGTTTTGTCTTTAAGCCCGTCGGGCACATCGCCGCGGACAATTCTTTGCGCCAATCCCTCGGCTATTGCGGTTTTACCGACGCCCGGCTCACCGATAAGCACAGGGTTGTTTTTGGTTTTTCTCGACAATATTCTGATGACATTTCGGATTTCGGTGTCACGGCCGATGACCGGGTCAAGTTCGTTTTCACGGGCGCGTTTTACAAGGTCGGTGCCGTATTTTGAAAGCGCGTCATAGGTGCTTTCCGGATTGTCGCTTGTGACGGGTCGGGTCTTTATTTTGCTCAATTCTTCCGAAAACGCCTTTTTGGTGATTCCGTGGTCGGAAAAAATGCGTTTTATTCCCGGGGTCGCGGCGGCAAAAATACCTATCATAATGTGTTCGACCGAGATATATTCGTCGCCCATACTTTTTGCCGCTTTTTCGGCGGCTTTAAGCACTCTGTCCGTGTCGGCGGAGAGGTACATTTCGCCGTTCTCCACTTTGGGGAACGAGGAAATTATTCCGTCAAGGTCGGAGAGAAGCGAATTGCAGTCAACCCCCATTTTTTGAAAAATCGACGGAATAAGTCCGCCGTCCTGGTCAAGCAGCGCATAAAGAAGATGTTCGGGGTTGAGCGCTTGGTTTTTGTTTTCTTCGGCTATATTTTGCGCCGTTTTTATGGCGTCGATTGTTTTTTGAGTGTAATTGTTGCTGTTCATAAAATCATCAATCCTTTCCGTTTTCGGGCGGTTATTTTATTGTTTGCCCCAAAAAAGATTCAAATCAAAATTTTGCTGTGTTCGGCAAAGTTTTTGTATGCCGCCGCAATATCTTCGGCACTGCACTGCCCCGAAAGATATTCTTTAATCGCACTGTCGAAAAGTTCAATATATCCGCCGATTGCCTCAGCCAGTTCTTCGCTCGTACAATTCTTTTGGGGCGACGCAATGCTGCGGACAAGTTTATTGTTGTAAAGCGCGTATTCCCGAGGGGGAAGCCCCGCGGCTGACAGAAAGCCGTCCTCGGCGGTTTTCCAAATTCCGAAAAACTGTTCCATATCGGAAATAAGTTCTTCGGAGCGGGTCCTGAACACGACCGACAGTTCGCCTATCGAAGAGCCATAGCCGTTCATCAGCGCGACTTCATATTTAAGCGTCGGGCGGTATTTATACTGCAAACAACTTTTAAGTGACATTGTGAGGTTGTTGGGCGCAAAAAAGGGAATGAGTTCGCCCATCGGTCGGGTCATTTCCTCAATCGCTTTGAAAATGTCGTTTGCCCGCTTTTCGGGCGTTGTAAGATTAACATATTCAGCCAAAACCTGATTTATAAAATTTGAGCGGTTTGTGCCGGCGCGGTGGGCAAGCAAATCTATTTCGCGCACGACATCGTCGCTCAGCATCAAACTGTATAACATTTTTTTCAAAGTCACTCACAACCTTTCTTTCTGATTAACAGTGTATCACGCTTAATATAATTTGTCAAGATATTTATATAAATGTTATTACAACTTTAATAAATATTTTTAAAAATCTTATTTTGAGAGTTTACCTTTTCTTAGGCTGGCGAGAGCCTAACCATTTTGTCCTTGACAAAGAATATCAACCGCCTTATAATTAACAAAATGAAATTTTAAAGCCTAGGTGCAGAGACACGGGAAAATTTCAGCAAATCGAGAAATTATCACGGGATATTTGCGCTCTCTCGCCTTGCCTTTTCGGCAAGGTTTTTTTGTGCCGAAAATCAACGGAGGTAAAATATGAGTGAAAACAAAGCGAAACAAACGGTTTTTTCGGAAAATACCGAAGATTTTCTCATAATGAGAAATTTGTATGAATCGGCGGTCAAGCAGTTGGTTGTAAAGTTCGAAGTGCTCAACAGCGAATTCAAAATCCAATATGCCAGAAATCCCATTCACCACATTGAAAGCCGCGTGAAATCGGGGCGCAGCATTGAGGCAAAACTTGTTAAAAAAGGACTTCCGCTCACGCTTGAATCGGCAAGAAAACACATAAACGATATTGCAGGCGTCCGCGTGGTGTGCCATTATATCGACGATGTCTACCGTGTGGCGGAAATGCTCAAACGGCAAAAAGATGTTGAAACCGTGAAAGAACAGGATTATATCAAAGAGCCGAATTATAACGGCTACCGCTCGCTCCACCTTGATATTCGCCTGCCGGTTTATTATTCCGACCGCACAGAGTATGTGCTGGCGGAAATTCAAATTCGGACGATTGCAATGGATTTTTGGGCGAGCCTCGAACACGACATAAGATATAAAGTCGATAAAAGCCGTCTGCCGTCGGGAATAAATGAAGAGATGTACGACTGCGCCGATAAAATTGCGGAAATCGACCGACAAATGCAGGATATGTATAAGAGAATCAAGGCTTCGCAAGTTAGATTTTAGATGTTAGATAAGACAGCCGCCGAATTTTGCGCTGCCTGCCGTATACAATTTCCGATTTTAAATTTAAAGAAAAATCCTCCCGTACTCTGATATTATCATTGTACAGGAGGATTTTTTTGATTTTTGATTTTGGGGTCTTTTGGATCAATCGCTTCACGCATGAGATTAAACTTCGTAGGCTCTTTCCTTTTTTCGGCAAAGTAAATATTTCTCGGTGTTCTTCCGCTTGGATTTTTAATGACATACAGCCCGTGTTCCTTGCAGATTTCATCTGACAATGCCCTCAGGTGATAGTAAGCTCCCTTGTTGCAATTGAACTTCTTGCCCGTCCACATATTCACGGAGTTCACAACAAAATGATTGTGATAAGTGCCTGTGTTGAAGTGAGTAGCCACAAGAACCTGATAGTCAGCTCCCCACATTTTCTCTGCAAGTTCCACTCCAACTTTGTGTGCATCCTCAGGTGTAACCTCACCTCGCTTGAAACTTTGGTAAGCGTGATAAGCAACGTTACCGCCAACTTTGTTAAAGCGTTTCTGCACCTGAAACATCTCATCGTAAGCAGACTCAGCCTTGCAATTAACGCCAGTAACATAAAGAGTCTTCTCCTCACCAACAAATGTTTTTGCTTCATTACCCGCATAGTGAAGTGCATTTTTAAGGTCTGGATTCACTGTCTTTTCAGGATTGGCAATATACTTCAGAGCGTCGTTAATGTTTAATTTAACACTCCAAATCTTCGTCACTGCCATCTGATTCACCGTCCGATTCATAGTAGGCTTCTAAGATTTTCTCTTCGATTTCTGCAAAGTAATCATCTAATCTTGCCGGGTCGATTGAAGAAAAATTTCTTCTCATCTCCCTTAAATTTCTGTAAGCCTGATAAAGATTTTCGCTTGGCTTCGGCTTAATATTTTTATCAAGTCCTGACATTCTAAGGTAAGTTGATATGCTCATGCCATACTTTTTTGCCTTAGCTTCCAAGCGTTTTTTCTCTCCGTTTGTCACACGGATATTGATAGATTTATCTCTCGTTCTCATTAAATTTTCTCTCCTTTCATTGGGGTTACAGGGGAAATTCCCCTTTCGGTTATTACCGCCGATTTTCGTTTGCCCTACGGCAACACAAAATCTATTAAGCAGCGTTTCCGAATCAATAACTTTTAATTTTTCCATGTTAAATTTCTCCTTTGATTTTCATTAAAATTTTTCGGCCGTTCTTCCGTGTGTCCGTTAATTCCTATCCGCATTTCGCCGACGTATTCGCTCGCTTAAAGGTCTTGGCGTAGTATCTCCACTCGGTAACGG
>CAVDRT010000151.1:0-5007 GCA_963611445.1 bacterium | reverse complement strand
GCATTATGCGCGGCGAGGGGCTTATCTGACACGAAATTTTACATCTCAAAGAAAGGCAGCAAAAATATGATATGCGATAATATATCCGTAAATCGGGCAGGACATTTGACTTTCGGCGGACAGGACACCGTGGCGCTCGCCGAGCGTTACGGCACGCCGCTTTATCTTATGGACGAAGATAAAATCAGAGAAAACTGCCGCAAATATACCATACCTTTCAAAAAATATTTCGGCGGAAACAGCCGCCCGATATATGCGAGCAAGGCGGCGTCGTTCAAGAAAATATATAAAATTGCCGCCGAAGAGGGAATGGGCTGCGATGTGGTTTCGTGCGGCGAAATATACACCGCCGTCAAAGCGGGATTTCCGATGGGAGACGCCTTTTTCCACAGCAACAACAAAACCGACGACGACATCGCTTTTGCAATGGAGCACGGCGTGGGATATTTTGTCGTGGATTGTGCCGAAGAACTGGAGGCAATTTCAAAAATCGCTTCACAAAAGGGGCTCACCCAAAAACTGCTGTTGCGGCTGACGCCGGGCATTGACACCCACACATATGAAGCGGTCAACACCGGACGGGTCGATTCCAAATTCGGCAGTGCGATTGAAACGGGTCAGGCAAAAGAAATCACAAAAAAGGCGCTTTCGCTCCCCGGCATTCGGCTTGTCGGATTTCATTGCCACATCGGCTCACAGGTTTTCGATTCGGACACATTTATACGCTCGTCCGAAATAATGCTTGGATTTATCGCCGAAGTCAAACGCGAATTCGGTTTTGAAACCGAAATTCTCAACCTCGGCGGCGGCTACGGCGTGAGATACACGGAGGACGACCCGACGATCGACATTGAAGAAAACATAAAACTTGTTTCGGAGAATATTCACGCAATTTGCGGCAAACTGGGGATTGCGGTGCCGTCAATCATAATGGAGCCCGGCAGAAGCATTGTTGCCGACGCGGGTATGACCCTTTATACCGTCGGCTCGGTCAAGGTTATTCCCGAATACAAAAACTATGTTTCGGTTGACGGCGGAATGACCGACAACCCGAGGTTTGCGCTCTATCAGTCAAAATACACCGTGCTTGCGGCAAACAAGGCGGCGGACAGATGCGATTTTGCCTGTTCGCTTGTCGGCAGATGCTGCGAAAGCGGCGACATAATCGCCGAAAACATAAAACTGCCTTCTTCGACAACGCGCGGCGATACCGTTGCGGTCTGCACGACAGGCGCGTATAATTATTCTATGGCGTCCAATTACAACCGCATTGCACGGCCGGCGGTCGTTATGCTCTCGGGCGGAAAGTCGACTGTTGCCGTCAAACGCGAAACACTTGACGATATTGTGAAAAATGATTTATGAAGTTAGATGTTAGATGTTAGACGCTAGATGCTAGACAAATGTAAATACCCCTCAGTCGCTCCGCGACAGCTCCCCTCTGTTTTGACTTGCGTCAAAAAGAAGGGAGCCATAGTGAGTACGCCGACAGCAGCACATAAAAGAAGGGAGCCTATGGGTTTTGCATTTCTGCCGTCGCGAAGCGACTTCCAACAGCTCCACTTGTCAGGGGAGCCGGCGCGGCTTAAGCCGCGACTGAGGGGCAGTTTCCAATATCTAACATCTAATATCTAATATCTAATGTCTAATTTGTGTGATCTTTTACTTTAACTTAAAATTGAAAACGGTATTGAAAAGCGAGGAAATATGTGATAGAATATTTATCGGTCAATTAAATCTGCGGATATAGTTCATTGGTAGAACATCAGCTTCCCAAGCTGAGGAGGCGGGTTCGATTCCCGTTATCCGCTCCAAAATGGCAGGCGTTTTGCGCCTGCTTAAATTTTTTCATAAAAAATCACCCGATTTGTCGGGTGATTTTTCTTCAGGTAATTTTTGCTCGGGTGATTTCTGTTCGGGTGCTTTTTCTTCGGGCTTGTCTTTTTCGGGTTGGGACTCATTGCTTTTGTGTTCATATTTATATTGGTGAATTTTAAACATTGACATTGCCGGGTCATATTCCATTGCATATATTTCATAAACGCCGCCTTTTTTCGAGGTTTATTATTCATCTCCCCAACCCTTTCTTTTTTAAAAACCACCGTCGTTTGACGGGCACTGCTTTTCCCATTGTTGACGAAATTATAACATATTTTCTCTAATTTTCCAACCGTTTTATTGAAAACCGTAAAAAATTCGGCAGGATCTAATCCTCCTGCCGTTTTTCATATATAATATATTCGCAGTCGCTGAGTTTGGCGCGCTCTGCCATACAATCATAAATATCGCGGCAGAGTTTTTTCGGCTGTTCCCGTCTCGGCAAATTTTCGTCCGCAAAAAACGGGCCGTCGATATAAATTACAATTTTGGGCCTTTCCCCCCACCGTCTTTTTTGGTATGTCGCCGTCATGGCAAACGACGGTTTTTTTGCTTTCACGGGGAATTTGAAAGAGGTGTCGGGGAATGGGCGGATTTTTGTGTAATAAGGCCAGACATGGGCTTCGGGATAAATCACAATCGGGTGGCCGTTTTCAAGCCTTTCGTTTAAAGCATCGGTGAATTTTTTCATTCCCGTCACGCTGTCGGGAATGGGCAACGCGCCGAGATAGGGCAAAATTTTGCCGATGACGGGCAAGGCGTAATTTGCGGGGCTCACAACCGTGTAAATTCGGCTGTACGGAAAAGTTGCAAGCGCAGGGTCAAACACATCTCCGACGGGTTGAGTGTGATTGCCGAAAATAAACGCGCCCCCTTTTTTGGTGTTTTTGAGCAGTTTTTTGTTTTTAACTCTGACACCCAAAAACAGGCGGCAATAAACGCTTGAAAAAATTATTGCAAGCGAGTATGTAAAGACCCCCAAAAACTTTGAAAGGGGGTCTTTTTTAATCCATTTGTAATCTTCGGGCAGTTCGAAATTTTGATTTGAAGTTTCCTCGAAATCGTCTTCAAACGAACTGTAATAAAAAGTTTTTCTCTGTTTCACGGCGAGGTCCTCACTGTTTTATCCAGCCGGCAATGTCCGAATTCTCAAAATCATAGACAAGTTTTTTGTTATAAGCCTGTTCATATGCCGCTTTTTTGAGTTCATAGTCGGTTTTGCAAAGTTCGGTGCTGTTTGCTTTGACCGACTTTTCGGGGTCGGGGCGCAAAACACCCAGCACATGAACGGTGAACTTGACTTTTTTGAACTCTTCGGTATCGTTTTCGGGGAGTTCGGTCATCTCAACAAAGCAGGAAATAACGGGTGCGCCGAGTTTTGCGGCATAATAATATGCTCCGCGCTTTCCGGGGCGCGGTTTTTTATAATTAAACCACATTTCCTGTTCGGGATAAATAAGCACATATTCTTTTTTCCTGAGCCGCTCGTCCAAAATCGACAAAAAGCCTTTTTGCAGATAATGAATATTATCCGAAATCGGAATAGTATCGGCATAGTTCATCAAAAAACCGATGACACCCGGCATTGCAAGGTTTGTTTCCTGGCTCACGATATTGAGCCGCCTTTTGCCGAGTTTTTTGACAAGTTTTCTGATTGCCGTGTTTTCAATCGGGCTGAAATGGTTGCTCGTTATCAAAGCGCCGCCGTCTATTCCTTTTGCTTTTTCGAGACCCTCGATTTCGGTTGAAGAATTGATATAATCCGCCGCAATATCCGCCGCCGCGCGTGCCGCGCAGGACTTCATTTTGAACGAAAATTTCTTCCTGTTTTTCAAATAGCGGTTGATGATTTCGTCGCTCTGCTCCTTGGTGAGCACAGGGTCGTCAATTTCCACCTTTTTATAAAAATCGCCGCTTTCCGCCGCGGTTTTGATGTTTTCGATAACCTTCGAGCGTTCTCTGCCGATAATCATAATCTGATTTTCACTCCGTCTTCGAACATTTTTTTGAATGTGACTTCGCTTTCGGTGATTTCAACGCCTCTTTTGACAAGAAATCCCATCGTTTCGTTGTCCGCTGTTCTTTGTTCGTCCGAATAATTTTCTTTATAATCCTTTATTTCGTCTATAAAACCGCTTTTCTCGGCATATTTCCAAAACACATCGCCGTATTGAACGCCGTCGCGGCACCACGGCTTTGAAAAGAGGTTATAGTGAATGAGTTTCGGGTTTTGAATGGGAGGTTTTCGGTCGTTGGGCATTGCGTCCCAACCCTCGTCCAGATAAAGAATTTTGCCGCAGCACATCGCGTTGAGATAATCCTGGTCGGGCGCGACGCTATCGAAATGATAGGTGTTAAGCAGTGACAGAAAATGTTTGTCAAGTTCCGCGTCTCTCAGTTTTTTCGTGTTCATCAAAAGCACGCCTGAATTTATATATTCGCCTTTCGGCACGCCGACCGCCTCAACGGTGTATCTCACAAGTTCGGGCACATCTTCGATTGAATGGTCGAAACAGGCGCCGATAAAATTGTCTTTAAGGTCGGTGTCGAAGAGTTCCGCCAAATCGCTCTCGAGCACAACATCGCTGTCGATATAGATTGCCTTGTCATATTCGGGGAACATTGCGGGAATAAACAGGCGGAAATAAATCGTCAGCGTGAAATAATCGCAGCGCAGACGGTTTGACATACGGTCGGTTATTGTTTCAAGCCCCTCGGTCATCGGGACAAATTCAATTGCAAAATTGTCTTTTGCAAGGCTTTTTATGCGATTTTGACTTTCGTCCGACACATTTTCATACAAAATGATTGCCTTATAATTTCTGTCGGGCGATGAATTCTCAATCGCCGAAGTGAGCGCCGCCGCGAGGAACGGAATGTAACTTCCGTCAACGGTGAAAAACACCGGAATTGTATCCTGAGCCATTTTGAAATCCCCTTTTCCTTATCGGTCCTCTGCTTTTAAATTCTGATATTCTTCGAGCAAATCATCATATTCATAAATCCCGAGCACATCGTGCATTTTGTCAATCTGCCACGGTTTGACCGTGACGGTGTGCACAAACGGCCAAAAGCGAAATCTTGTGGTGAAATGCTGAAAAACGGTGTCGTTTTTAATCTTTTTCTGTT
>CAVDRT010000150.1:0-3999 GCA_963611445.1 bacterium | reverse complement strand
CCTGGTCGCAGGGTCGACGCCCGCGATCGGCTCGTCAAGCACATACAAAAGCGCCTTGCGACTCATAACCAGAATAAGACAGACCTTTTCTTTGTTTCCCTTCGAAAGAGTTTTGAGTTTTACATCAGCCGAAATACCGAGTTGCGAAAGCATTTGAAACGCAGTTTCTTCGCTGAAATCCTCATAAAAGTCATTAAACATCGAAACGACCTGACCCACCGTCATCCAGGAATTCAAAAAATTGTTGTCCGGCAGATAGGCAACCGATTTTTTGGTTTCAACCCCGGGTTTCATTCCGTTAATCAAAACGGAACCTTCCGTCGGCACCAAAAGCCCGTTGATAAGTTTGATGAGCGTTGTTTTGCCCGAGCCGTTGGGGCCCAAAAGCCCGACGATTTTTCCGCCCTCGACCGTTAAATCGACGCGGTCAAGCGCGGTGAGCGCGCCGTATTTTTTGGTAAGACCCTCACATTTTAAAATCTCGCTCATTGATTCCACTCCCTCACATAATTTTTAACCGCCTCGGCGTCAAACCCGAGGTTTTTCATTGAGCCGAAATATTCGCGTGTTCGTTTCTGCGCCATATCGCTGACCGATTTTTTGGCGGAGTCAATGTCATCTCCGACAAACCAGCCCGAGCCCCTGACCGAATAGATAAGCCCTGCCGCTTCAAGCTGTTCAAACGATTTTTGGACTGTATTCGGATTGACGCCCGCTTCAAGTGCCACCTCACGCACCGACAAAAGTCTCTCGCCCGGTTTTATGTTTCCGCAAGCGATGAGCGCCGAAAGTTGCTCGTATATCTGCGGACAAATCGGCCTCCCCTTATCAAGATTCCAGTTCATTTTAATCACCTCCGTTTATATTGTACTACTGTACTAATACAATAATACAATATCGTTTTGGCAATGTCAAGAATTTTTTATATATTTTCAAAAGAACCGGGTCTTATCAAATATGCACTTGATAAGTTGCCGAAAAAAATGTATAATTGTGGTTGGTTTTTAAAGATAATTTTCATAAACAGAAAGAGTGAAAAAAATGAAAGTCGGTATAGTAGGACTGCCGAATGTCGGCAAATCCACACTTTTTAACGCAATAACAAACGCAGGCGCGCAATCCGCGAACTACCCGTTTTGCACAATTGAGCCGAATGTGGGAATGGTTTCGGTCCCCGATGAACGGCTTGACAAACTCGCGGAAATTTACAACCCCGACAAATTCACACCCGCAACGATTGAATTTGTTGACATTGCGGGTCTTGTCAAGGGCGCGTCAAAAGGTGAAGGTCTCGGCAATAAATTTTTGTCGCATATCAGAGAGGTCGACGCAATAGTTCATGTTGTGCGCTGTTTTGAAAATGAAAACATCATTCATGTTGACGGCTCGGTTGACCCGATCAGGGACATCGGCATTATAAATCTCGAATTGATTTTGGCTGATATGGAAACGGTGCAAAAACGGATCGACCGCACCGCAAAAGCGCTCAAAGGCGACAAATCTTTGGCAGGAGAACTTGACTTCCTCAAAAAGTTGCTTGCAACTTTGGAAGCCGAAAAACCGGCAAAATCACTTGAAGTGACCGAGAGTGAGCAGGAAATTTTGAACACAATCGGGCTTTTGTCGGACAAACCGGTCATTTACGCCTGCAATATGAGTGAAGATGATTTCCAAAACGGCATTGACCAAAACGAGAGATACAAAGCCGTTAAAGAATTGGCAGCCGCCGAGGGCTCCGAAACGCTGCCCATCTGTGCTTCGATGGAAGCGGACATTGCCGAGATGGACGACGAAGAAAAGGAAGTTTTTCTTGAAGAATTGGGGCTTAAAGAATCGGGTCTTAACCGTCTTATCAAAAAATGTTATTCGCTTTTGGGTCTTATTTCTTATCTTACCGCCGGCAAGCCCGAGGTCAGAGCCTGGACAGTGAAAAAAGGCACCAAAGCGCCCGCCGCCGCCGGAAAAATCCACTCGGATTTCGAAAAAGGATTTATCCGCGCAGAGGTCATTTCTTTTGAAAACCTGATTGAGTGCGGCTCGCTTGCTGCGGCAAGAGAAAAAGGTCTTATCCGTTCCGAGGGCAAAGAATATGTTATGAACGACGGTGATGTAGTTCATTTCCTGTTTAATGTATAAAACCGAAAAAGGCAAAAAATCAACACTTCCGTTTGAGAAGTGTTGATTTTTTATATCTGTTTTCTTTCGTCTTCAATTGCCCCGAGCCTGCCTGTTTCTTCATTCTCGGACTGACTGAGTCCCAAAAGTTTTTGAAGATACATTCTCACTCTTGAATCCATTTGACCGTTTGAAGAAAGATTCATTTTTAGATATTTTTCGGCAACAATTTTGCTCTCTTCTTCCCCGCCGCTTTCATAAAGTTCAAGGTACGACTTGCAATCGGCGCACATTGTGAGTTCTTTTATTCTTTTGTCAAACGGGTAATCTTTCGAAAACGGCATTCTGTAACCGCAGATGCAACACGAGCGTACCATTTCTGCTGCACCTCAATTAAAGAAGTTCAATTCCGAGTTCACGACATTTTGAAATGACATCTTCGCCCCAAACCGAAGACTGCACCTCACCTATGTGCATTTTGCCGAGCAACAGCATACACATTCTCGACTGTCCTATGCCGCCGCCGATTGTGAGCGGAAGGGTGCCGTCCGCAATCCTTTTGTGGAAATCAAACTGAAGACGGTCTTCACATCCGGCAGTTTTCAACTGTTTCACAAGTGAATCGGAATCAACGCGAATACCCATTGAAGAAATTTCAATTGCCTTTTCGAGCACATCGTTCCAGAAAAGCAGGTCCCCGTTCAAATTCCAGTCGTCATAGTCGGGCGCGCGGCCGTCGTGTTTTTGACCGCTTTTGAGTTCATATCCGATTTGCATTACAAAAGCCGTTTTATGTTCTTTTACAAACTCATTTTCTCTCTGCTTCGGAGCAAGTTCGGGATAAAGGTCTTCAAGTTCCTGCGATGTTATAAAAGTGACCGTGTCGCAAAGGTCTGTTTTGAGCGCAGGGAATTCCGCGTTCACTTTTTTCTCTGTTCTGATAACGGCGGCAACAATTTTGTTGACCGCTTCTTTAAGAAATTCAAGATTTCTTGATTCGGCGGTGATGACCTTTTCCCAATCCCACTGGTCGACAAATATCGAATGGTCGTTATCCATATCGTCGTCGCGGCGAATTGCATTCATATCGGTGAAAATTCCCTCGCCCGGCTTAAAACCGAAACGGGCAAGTGCCATTCTTTTCCACTTCGCCAGCGACTGCACAACTTCAGCCGACTCGCCTGTTTCTTTTATGTCAAATTCAACTTTGCGTTCAACGCCGTTGAGGTCGTCGTTAAGTCCGCTGCCCTTTTTAAGAAAAAGAGGAGCGCTCACTCGCTCGAGGTTTAAAGCCGCGGCAAGTTCTGCGGAAAAGGTATCTTTAATCAGTTTGATAGCCCTTTGTGTTTCACGGAGCGTGAGGGCGGATTTGTAGTTATCTACGGTTTTAAAGGATTTCATTATTCAGTCTCCCCGAGCAAAATTTTACCTATTTATTATATTGCCGCAAGCCCTAAAAGTCAATATTTTTGTTAAACCATAACGCGCGCCCCTTTGTTCACGCGGCTTTGTGCTTATTACCCGTAGGCGTTAGCCTTACGGGCAATTCCACACTTCGCTGCGTAAAAAAATGAACGGCTGGAATTGAAAGAGAAAATCTCCGCATATCGTAAACGCCTGTCGGAGGTGGATGAAATGCAGCTTGGAAAAGAGAAATTCATTGCCGCCGTTCGGAAATTTATGCAGATGGATAAGCTGACTGCACCACTGCTGCGGGAACTCATTGACCGCATAGATGTGTACGAAGTGACCGGGACAGGCAAAAACCGCAAACAGATGATAAAGATACACTATAAGTTTGTAGGGTATCTGGAACTGCCGAGCCTTTGGAGCAGACACAACTACCGAGAAGAAACCCGCAAGGGCGTTGCCGTGGAATATGTT
>CAVDRT010000149.1:0-3264 GCA_963611445.1 bacterium | reverse complement strand
GCGATATATTCCCGATTCGGTCTCTCCCATTTTTTTACTCTCCGTTTGATAAACTCGGTGCGCAAAGCAGCAATTTTTTGGGTTTTACGCCGCCGAAACACTGTGAAATTTCATCAGTTTTGCAAACTCGCTTTCCCCGTCGCAGAATATAACATCGGCGCCCTCAGCCACCATTTCGCAACGGCGTCTTGTGTATTTGTCAATGCCGTTGTCGACCGCAACAATGGGGATTTTACCCTCAAAAAATCCGCACTTCACCTTTTCAACAGCAAACATCAGTTGCATATCGGCGTCGTCTCCGTCAAGCAGAAGAACGAATGCGCCCTTTGATTTTTTCGGAACAACAACCACAAATGACAACATTCGTACAATGGTAGTTGCGCCTATCAACGCCAAAACGGCAATGATTATTCTGACAATCAGCAAGCCCATCAAATCAGCTCCCTTAACAATATGTAAAAGCGGAAAATCCGTTATTACATATTATGTTAAAGAGTGATTATTGGTTAATTTCAAAAGGCTAATCGAGTGTTTTTGTAAAAAAGCGCTATTTCTGCTTAGAAACGGTTACGATAACCGTATATTTGCCGTAAGCCCAAACAGAGTTTCCTTTTTTCGATTTAATGGCGGCGGTCACGGTATATTCGCCGGCCGATTTACCGGTAAGGTCTATTTCGGCATAAAGGTCGCTCGATTTCAAAGAATAAACCTCCGAAGAAGCGCCGCACATTTTAACATTTTTGACGGAAGAGGCAACCGTGGCTTTGAGTCCGTCATCAAGCCCGCGATATTCATAATTGCTGACGGAAAACGACTTCTCGGCAATTGATGTGATTTTAAGTTTAATATGCACCGTTTCGATATTATCAAGTGTTTTAACCGAGTTTGGCAGGTCAAATCCGACATCGAATTCGATGTTTGCGGCATTAACCGATGAAAAGTCAATTGCTTTGAGTTTGATTGAAGAAAGATTGTTTATCACATCGGGCGGACCGAGAACGGTGACGGTTTGCTCGCTGAGTTCATAAGGCACGCCGCCTGAATATACATCTGGAACATTGGTAAAGACCGGCTCGACGGAAAGTTCCGCTTTTTTATAGATAGGAACCGAAACCTTGATTGAATCGCGGTCAAACTTGTAAAGGCTCTTGTCAAGTTCTTTTCCCTCTTTGTCAAGCAAAATGATTTTTGCATCAAAACTTTCGGTGGTACTTATGGTCTTTTCGGCATCGGTCACGGCTGTGACTTTGTCAATCTTCACGATTTCCTTGTTCGGACCTGTAATATCAATGGTGTTATCCAAACTGTCTGTCAACACGGGAATATCCGCGACCAGACCGTCCGCCGCCTTGACGCCGCTTGCAACCGCCGTCACCTCAAAGGTTTTGGTGTCAATATTATCAAAAGTCACATTAACCGAAGCCGGCGTGACCTCAATCACATCATACCCGATTTTATTGCTGTTGCGTGTGGCTGTGAGCGGTAAATCATATGTTCCGGCAGCAGTGACTTGGGATAGAGAAGCACTGACGGTAATATCAGACGGCGACAAGGAACTCACAATATAGTTCGGTCCGCTGACTTTAACGGCGGCGGTGGTGTTGCTAAGGTCGGTGACCACATCAAGCCCCAACTGGCTCACCGCCGTGTTTTCCGTGTTTATGGTTATCGGAATGTTATTCACCGTCAATTCCCTTGTCGGGTTTTGGGTTATGCTGATAACCAACCACATAACGATTGCCGCCAAAAGGGAAAGCACCGCAACGATTTTTTTGTTATATAACCAACCTTTTGATTTCAAAGCGCGTTCCCCCTTTTTCAGTCTTTTTTATTTTCTTTCGCGTCCTCTTTGCCGTCGCCTGCTTGGTTTTCTATGCCTTTTTCGGCTTTTTTTCTGCCGAAACCCGAGCGCACTGATTTCCAGAATTCAATTATTTTTTCTTTGACAGTATCAACAAGAGGACGGTTTTCCTGGTCTTCATCTGAAATTAAATATTGAATCAGTTTTTCACGAAGGGTTATCGCGTTGAATCCCCTTTCGATTACGCCGTTCACCGCCATTGAGATAGTGCCCGTTTCTTCAGACACAACAACCACAACAGCGTCCGAATTTTCCGACATACCGATTGCGGCGCGGTGGCGTGTTCCGAGTTCCTGCGCGATTATATTATTGTTTTGAGCAAGCGGAAGAATACAGCCCGCGGCGTAAACCCTGCCGTCTCTCAAAATCATACCCCCGTCGTGGAGTGGCGATTTAGGATAAAAAATATTGCAAATGAGGTCGCTCGACGCTTCGGCATCAACTTTTACGCCGGTACTCACAATCTCGCCGAGCAAAGTTGTCCTCTCGAAAACCATAAGTGCACCGCATTTTTGTTCCTGCATTTTCACAGCGGCGCGGCAAGAGGAATGAATACAGCCCAAAATTGCATCGTTATCCACCTTTGAATTGCTGCCGAATCTGAATATTCCGAAGCGGCTGCGTCCCACCCTTTCAAGCGCACGCCTCAATTCCGGCTGGAAAAGCACCGCAAGGACAATTATTCCGTAATTTACAACCTTGACCATAAGCCATTTGAGGGTTACAAAATCAAACCAAACGGATATTACCGAAATCAAAATCAGAATTAAAATACCTTTTAAAAGTTGTTTCGCCCTTGTGTCGCGGAAAAATTCAATTGCTTTATATATAATAAAGGTCATCACGATTATATCAAGATAATCAATAAACCTCATATTTGAAAAAGCGGCGATTATCAGGTTGAAATAAGTGTATAAAAAATCATATATTCCCGAAAAAAATCCTGACACTCAAACCACATCCTTCATTATATTTTAAAAACAAAACACAGCCTTCTATTTTATTTTAACACATCAACATATGAAATCAAGTTTTTTGTTGAATTTTTATTGCTTTTTTATCTTCTTTTGACCTTCGATATTTGTCCCAGAGTCCTGAGCGCATAATCAACTTCGCCGACCGTGTTGAATGCTGAAAAACACACTCTGACAGTTCCGCCGTCGAGCGTGCCGATGCGCTTGTGAGCATAAGGTGCACAGTGGAGCCCTGCCCTTGTCGCAATATTTCTTTGAGCGAGCATTGCGGCGGTTTCCTCGGAAGATATGCGGCTCAAATTAAAAGAAATCGTCGGAACATGTTTTGAATCCTTTGGGTGAGACGAATAAACTCTTGCACCGCCGACTCTAGACAGTCCGTCATAAAATCTGCCCGCAAGTGAGATTTCATGGTTATACAGTTTTGTA
>CAVDRT010000148.1:0-7762 GCA_963611445.1 bacterium | reverse complement strand
GCCGGGCTCTGTGTAATAAAGAGCCCGGCACACTGCTTGCCGAAACCCTCTGTAAAAGAACGGGTTTTAAAAAAGTCTTCTTTTCAAATTCGGGTGCCGAGGCAAATGAATGTGCAATAAAAACCGCGAGAAAATATGCTGCCGATAAAAAAGGCAAAGATTGCTATAAAATCATAACTCTTAAAAACAGTTTTCACGGCAGAACGGTCACCACGCTTGCTGCCACGGGGCAGGACGCGTTTCACAAAGATTTTCTGCCCCTGACCGACGGGTTTTTGTATGTTGAAGCGAACAATATCGGAGAACTCCGAAAAACCGTGAAATCAAACGCGGTCGCCGCAATAATGTTTGAATGTGTTCAGGGAGAGGGCGGCGTTGTGCCGCTTGACAAAGAATTTGTTTCCGCCGCGGCGGCACTTGCAAAGGATAACGACATTTTGCTTATCGCGGATGAAGTTCAGACCGGCAACGGCAGAACAGGCGAACTTTATGCCTATATGAATTACGGCATTATGCCCGACATTATCACAACCGCAAAAGGGCTTGGCGGCGGGTTGCCTATCGGGGCGACAATGTTCGGTGAAAAGGTGAAAAATGTTTTGGGATCGGGCTCGCACGGCTCAACATTCGGCGGAAACCCTGTTTGCGCCGCAGGAGCGCTCAATATTATAAACAGAATTGACGGCGAACTTTTAAAGAGCGTTCGTCAAAAAGCAAAGTATATAACCGACGAACTGACAGGGGCGTGCGGTATCAAATCGGTCTCGGGTCTCGGACTTATGCTCGGGATTGAAACCGAAAAACCCGCAGATGAAGTGATAAACGAGTGCATAAAAAACGGCGTGCTGGCACTTAAAGCGAAAAACAAGGTCAGACTTTTGCCACCGCTTAACATTCCCTTTGAACTCTTGGAAAAGGGAATAAAAGTTTTAAAAAAAGCCTGTGAGGTGTGAAAATATGAGTTTAAAAGGAAAAAACTTTCTCAAATTGCTTGATTTTTCGGCAGAGGAAATATCCGAATTTTTAACGCTTGCCGAAAAACTGAAACACGAAAAGAAAAACGGAATAGCGCACGATATATGCCGCGGGAAAAACATTGCGCTGATTTTTGAAAAGACAAGCACCCGAACACGCTGCAGCTTTGAGGTTGCCGCAAGGGACCTCGGAATGGGCGTCACTTATCTTGACCCGTCGGGCTCGCAAATCGGCAAAAAGGAAAGCATTGCCGACACGGCGCGTGTCCTCGGCAGAATGTTTGACGGCGTTGAATACAGAGGCTTTGGTCAGGAAATTGTCGAAGAACTTGCAGAATATGCGGGTGTTCCCGTTTGGAACGGACTGACCGACGAATTCCACCCGACGCAGATTTTGGCGGATTTTTTGACAATTAAAGAGCATTTCGGAAAACTCAAGGGCATCAATTTTGTTTATATGGGCGACGCGCGTTATAATATGGGCAATTCGCTTATGGTGGGCTGCGCCAAAATGGGGCTTAATTTCACGGCGGCGGCACCCGAAGGGTATTTCCCAAACGAGGAACTCACAAAAACCTGCAAAGAGATTGCGGCGGCGAGCGGCGGCAAGATAAAATTCGAAACCGACCCCGTAAAAGCGGTGAAAACCGCCGATGTTATTTACACCGATGTTTGGGTTTCAATGGGTGAGCCCGTTGAAGTTTGGGAGGAGCGAATAAAAGCGCTGTCACCTTATCAGGTCAATGAAAAAATTATGGCGGCGGCAGGTGAAAACGCAGTGTTTATGCACTGTTTGCCGGCTTATCACGACCATAAAACAAAGATTGGCAAAGAAATGGGCGAGCGTTTCGGTATGGACGCTTTTGAAGTCACCGACGGCGTGTTTGAGTCGCCTCAATCGATAGTGTTTGACGAAGCGGAAAACCGTATGCACACAATAAAGGCTGTTATGGCAGCGACATTGGGTTGATATTATGAACAAAAAATATTTGGTATTGGAAGACGGAACTGTTTTTGAGGGCTTGCGCTTCGGGGCAGAGAGCGAAACGGTAGGAGAACTTGTTTTTACAACGGGAATGTGCGGATATATCGAAACACTGACCGACGAAAGCTATTTCGGGCAGATTGTTTTGCAGACATTCCCGATGATTGGAAATTACGGAATAATCCCCGAAGATTTTGAGGGAGACTGCGCGCTCTGCGGTTATGTTGCGCGCGAAGTGTGCGAAATCCCCTCAAACTTCCGTGCGAAAAAAACTTTAGACGAATTTTTGAAAGAAAAGGAAATCCCCGGAATATGCGGAATAGACACGAGAGCCGTCACCAAAATAATCAGGGAAAACGGCGTTATGAACGCGGCACTTTTGAACAGTTTGCCGGCAGACCTTCAAAAAATCAAAGAATATAAAATAACCGACGCGGTAAAGTCGGTCACCTCACAACAGCCCGAGACCTTTAATCCGGACGGAAAGTATAAAGTTACGCTTATTGATTACGGCGCAAAACGAAATATTATAAGGGAACTTGTGAAACGGGATTGTGCGGTTACCGTTCTCCCGGCTGACACTTCGGCAGAAAATATTTTAAAATCCGCCCCCGACGGGGTTATGCTTTCAAACGGTCCCGGAGACCCTGCCGACAATGAATATCAAATTGCCGAAATCGGAAAACTTGTCGGGCGCGTGCCGATATTCGGAATATGTCTCGGGCATCAGCTTTTGGCTCTGTCTCTCGGTGCCGAAACCGAAAAACTCAAATACGGCCACAGGGGGGTCAATCAGCCCGTAAAGGAAACCGACGGAAAAAGAACATATATCACAAGCCAAAACCACGGCTATGCGGTAATCGGCGACACGGTTAAAAACGGAAAGGTCAGTTTCGTCAACGCAAACGACGGAACCTGCGAGGGGATAGATTACCCCGAAAAGAGGGCGTTTTCGGTCCAGTTCCACCCCGAGGCTTGTTCGGGTCCGCACGACACCGAATTTTTATTTGACCGCTTTATAAATCTGATGGAGGGGAAATAAATGCCGCTTGATAAAAATATAAAAAAGGTAATGGTAATAGGCTCAGGCCCTATTGTTATAGGTCAGGCGGCGGAATTTGACTATGCCGGCGCACAGGCTTGCCGCGTTTTGAAAGCGGCGGGCGTTAATGTTGTGCTTGTCAACTCAAACCCTGCGACCATTATGACGGATAAGGCTTTGGCTGATGAAATATATCTTGAGCCGTTGACCGAGCAGACCGTGAAGCGCATTATCCTGAAAGAAAAACCCGACAGTTTGCTTGCCTCTCTCGGCGGTCAAACGGGACTTACAATTGCAATGCAGCTTCAAAAAGACGGATTTTTGGAGGAGAACGGCGTCCGCCTTATCGGGACAAATGCCGAGGCAATCGACAAGGCGGAGGATAGGCAACTTTTCAAAGAAACAATGGAAGCGATAGGCGAGCCGACAATTCCGTCCGACATTGCAAATGATGTGGAAACCGCCCTTGCGGTTGCCGATAAAATAGGCTACCCCGTGATTGTCCGCCCTGCGTTCACTTTGGGCGGTGCCGGCGGCGGTGTTGCAAACAACCGCGATGAACTCAAAATCATTGCAAAAACGGGGCTTGACGCTTCGCCCATCACTCAGATTTTGGTTGAAAAATACATCTTCGGCTGGAAAGAGATTGAATTTGAAACAATGCGCGACAGCGTCGGGAATGTTATTGCCGTTTGCAGTATGGAAAACTTTGACCCTGTGGGTGTTCACACCGGCGACAGTATCGTTGTGGCGCCGGCGCTCACATTGTCGGACAAGGAATATCAAATGCTCAGGAGCGCCGCACTTAACATTATTTCGGCACTCGGCATAGTCGGCGGCTGCAACTGTCAGTTTGCGCTGTCTCCCGACAGTTTTGAATATTCGGTAATCGAAGTAAACCCCCGTGTTTCGCGCTCATCCGCTTTGGCGTCAAAGGCGACGGGATATGCAATTGCAAAGATAACCACCAAAATTGCACTCGGTTATACGCTTGATGAAATAACCAACGACATAACGGGCAAAACCTGCGCGTGCTTTGAGCCGGCGCTTGATTATGTTGTTGTAAAACTTCCCAAATGGCCTTTTGAAAAGTTTGCGGGTTCGCCGCGAACGCTCGGCACGCAGATGAAAGCCACGGGCGAAGTTATGGCAATCGGCGGCTGTTTTGAAGAGGGAATTATGAAAGCGGTGAGGGGTGCCGAAATATCACTTGACACTTTGAACGCCGAGCCGATTTCAAACAAAAGTCTCAAAGAAAGGCTGGCAGAAACGGACGACCGCCGTCTTTTCACGGTTTTTGAAGCGCTCAAAAAAGGAATAACGGTTGATGAAATTCATAGCATAACCCGCATTGACCGATTTTTCTTAAATAAACTTTTAAATCTTGCAAATTTCGAAAAAGAAATTGAAGGGAAACTCACAAAAGAACTCTATTTAAAAGGCAAAAAACTCGGCTATACGGACAAATCGCTTAAAACCCTGTCGGGCTGTGAACTGCCCGAAACGGTTGACGCCGTTTATAAAATGGTGGATACCTGCGGCGCCGAATTTGAAGCCGAAACACCGTATTTTTATTCTTCTCACGACTCGGAGTGTGAGTCGCGCGCTTTTCCGCGCACATCACGGCCTGTTATTATGGTTTTGGGCTCGGGTCCCATCAGGATAGGGCAGGGGATTGAGTTTGATTATTCTTCCGTTCACTGCGTTTGGACTTTGAAAGAACTCGGGTATGATGTTGTCATTGTCAACAATAATCCCGAAACCGTTTCAACCGATTATGACACGGCTGACAGACTTTATTTCGAGCCTCTTTGCGAAGAAGATGTTATGAATATAATCAAGGTCGAAAAACCGGTCGGCGTTGTTGTGGCGTTCGGCGGTCAAACCGCAATTAAACTCACAAAGTTTTTGAACGATAATGGAATAAAAATTCTCGGCACCTCAGCCGAGGGAATCGACCTCGCGGAGGACAGGGAACGGTTTGACGAACTTTTGGAAAAATTCTCAATCAAACGCCCGAAAGGCTTCGGCGTCAACACAAAAGCCGAGGCGCTGGAAGCCGCTGAAACGCTCGGATATCCTGTGCTTTTAAGACCTTCCTATGTCATCGGCGGTCAGAATATGAAAATCGTTCATAATGCCGAAGAGGCCGCGGTTTATATGGATAAAATTTTGTCGGGCGGAATTGAAAATCCCGTGCTTGTCGATAAATATATGGCTGGCAAGGAACTCGAAGTCGATGTCATTTCCGACGGAAAAGATGTTTTGATTCCGGGCGTTATGCAGCATATCGAACGCGCCGGCGTTCACAGCGGAGATTCAATAGCCGTTTATCCGCCTTATAACATCAACGACAAAATGATGCAAAGAATTGTCGACTGTTCGGAGAAACTTGCCATAGCCCTCGGCACAAAGGGGCTTGTCAATATTCAGTATCTTATTTACAACGGCGAACTTTATGTAATTGAAGTCAATCCGCGCGCCTCAAGAACAGTGCCTTATATCAGCAAGGTCACAGGCGTTCCTATGGTTGACATTGCCGCACGCGTTATGACGGGCGCCACACTTAAAGAAATCGGCTGCGGCACGGGTCTTCACAAAACACCGCCTTATTTCGCGGTCAAAGTTCCTGTTTTCTCATTCGAAAAACTGGGCGATGTCAACTCCTATTTGGGACCTGAAATGAAATCGACGGGCGAAGTTCTGGGAATAGGCAAAACGCTTAACGAAGCGCTTTTCAAGGGACTCACTTCCGCCGGGATGAAATGCCGTTCGTCATTCGGCGACGGGGATGCAGGCGTGCTCATAAGCGTTGATTCGCACGACACGCAGGAGGCGGTCGCGCTCGCCAAAAAACTCGACGATTTGGGCTTTAAACTTTATGCCACCGAAGAAACCGCAGAGGCTATAAGGCATCTCGGAATTTCGGCCACGGAAATTGCGGGAATCAGGGAAAGCGACAATGTTTCAAGACTGCTGCAAAACGGAGATATAAACTATATTATTTATACGGGCGCGTTGATGGATTCGACCGTTGATGATTATATTGCTCTCCACCGCCGCGCTTTGCAGTTGTCAATTCCGTGTTTCACATCGCTTGACACCGCAAACGCTCTCGCCGATATAATCGCGAGCCGATTCAGCGAGGATAACACCGAACTTGTTGACATCAACCATATGAGAAGTGAAAGGCAGACCCTTAAATTTGCAAAAATGCAGGGCACGGGCGATGATTATATTTTTATCGAGAATTTCGATAATTCTATAACCTGCCCAGAATCGCTGTGCATAAGCCTTTGCGACCGTCACAAAGGAATCGGCGGATTCGGAATTGTGCTGATTGAAAAATCCGACATTGCCGACGCAAAAATGCGGATATATAATCAGGACGGCTCCGAGGGCAAAATGGCGGGAAACTGTATTCGCTGCACCGCAAAATATCTTTATGATAACGGCTTTGTTTCCGCCGACAGCATAAAAATCGAAACCGCAAGCGGCGTGAAAAATTTGAAACTTTACACCTCAAACGGCAAGGTGACGCTCGTTTCGGTCGATATGGGTAAGGTGAGCCTTTCGGCTGCCGACTTGCCGGCGGTGGCGGACACTGAAAATATAATCGACTATCCGGCAAAAATCGGAGGCAAATATTATAATATCACCTGCGTCGGCGTCGGAAATCCGCATTGCGTTGTTTTTTGCGACAATGTCGATGAGGTTGACATTGAAAACATCGGGCCGCAGTTTGAAAATGCTCCGATGTTCCCCGAGCGGATCAACACCGAATTTGTTCGTGTGGTCGAGCCGAATATGATAAAAATGCGTGTTTATGAGCGCGGAAACGGCGAGACTTTCGCCTGCGGTACGGGCGCGTGCGCCGCTGTTGCCGCCGCAGTGCTCGGCGGAAAATGCCGGGCGGGTGAAGATGTAACAGTTAAGGTCAAAGGCGGGGATTTGATTGTGAATTACACCGAAGACCGCGTGATTTTAACCGGCGACGCCGTCCTCGTTTATAACGGCGTGACGGAATACTGATATTGATAGAGAACACAAAAAGAGCACCGAGTTTAATCTCAGTGCTCTTTCTTGATGCTTCTAAAACAAGAATTTTTGAAATGATATTATTTCACTTTCGGAAACCTATCGATAATACCCAATGCAAAACGGACAATCAAAAGTGCGTCGTGGACTGTCACTTTCCCGTCGCCGTTTACATCGGCGCTCATAATTTGGCCGTCGGAAATTTGGGTGTTGCCGACATCTGTTCTCGCCGCCAAAATCGCGTCATCCAAACCAATAACGCCGTCACCGTTTGGGTCACCGGTAACCGTTTCAATAAGTTTGAATTTTATGTTGTTTTCAACAGCGTATTTATGAGCAAAACTTCCCTCAAATGTTGTTATAACCAAATTATTACAACGGAAAAATGCGTTATCGCTTATGCTTGTAACACTGCTCGGTATGGTTATGTTCGTAAGATTTGTGCAACAGAAAAACGCATTATCACCTACGCTTGTCACACTGTCGGGTATAGTTATACTTGTAAGGCTTGTACAACCTTGAAATACTCTATCACCTACGCTTGTCACACCGTGAGGTATATTTATATTTGTAAGGTTTGTGCAATCCCTAAATGCACTATCGCCTATGCTTGTCACACTGTCAGGTATAGTTACGCTTGTAAGGCCTGTGCAAAATTCAAATGCTCCATTCGCTATACACTTTGTGCCTTGCCGCATTACATAGTCGCTCTTTACAATATCA
>CAVDRT010000147.1:0-5183 GCA_963611445.1 bacterium | reverse complement strand
CCGCCGCAAGGCTCAAAACAACACACAATATTTTTTTCATTCAAGTTTTCCTTTCTTTTCGCAAACTTAGGCTTCAATCAAACGGTTTCGATGTCGATTTTTTCAATAACAACGGGCTTCAGCGGTTTGTCTGTCGCACTCACCTCAACCGAAGCGATTTTTTCAACCGTATCCATACCCTCATAAACCTGACCGAAAACGGAATGTTTAAAATCAAGCCACGGAGTGCCGCCGAAGTTCCTGTAAGCCGCCACAGTTTCCGCCGGGAAACTGTCGGGCATTGCCTCCATTTGCCCAAGCATACCGTCGGGCACCGTGTCAGCCTCGACAATAAAAAACTGACTGCCGTTTGTTCCGGGCCCCGCGTTTGCCATAGAGAGTGCGCCGCGGATATTGTGAAGCGACGGGTGGAACTCATCTTTAAACGGTTTTCCCCAAATGCTCTCCCCTCCGCAGCCGGTGCCGGTCGGGTCGCCGCCTTGAATCATAAAGTCTTTGATGACCCTGTGAAAAACGATTCCCTCATAATATCCGTTTTTGGAATGGGTCACAAAATTCTCGACCGTTTTCGGGGCGTATTCGCCGAAAAGGCGAACTTTTATATCACCCATATTTGTGTGTATAAGGGCAACGGTTTCGCCCTTTTGCGGTTTATCAAGTTGGTTAAAACTCAACGGTATTTCCCCCTAAACAAAAATATTTGCGCCCGCCGAAAACTGTTCTTTCGGGCAACTTTACACTTACGGTGCAGACTCTCTTCAGCCTACCCTTATATTTTACATAATCGGCGGCAGATAATCAACACAAATTTCTCATTTTCCTTGACTTATTCTTTTTATATATGGTACAATTATGTAAATTAAGGAAAAAGCGGTGAAAAATATGAAATGCCCGTTTTGCTCATATGAAGAAAGCAAGGTTATAGATTCGCGCCCGACAACCGACGGCGACCGTATCAGAAGACGCCGTGAATGTCTTAAATGTTCAAAGCGTTTCACGACTTATGAAATCGTCGAAACTATGCCGATAATTGTCATAAAAAAAGACAACACCCGCGAAGTTTTCAGCCGTGAAAAGTTGATGACGGGGCTTTTGAGAGCCTGCCAAAAAAGACCTGTTTCGGTTGACGCGATTGAGTCGCTTATCGATGAAATAGAATCCGAACTCAGAAATTCGCTTGACCGAGAGGTCAAATCGGAATACATCGGTGAATTGGTTATGGATAAACTCAAGTCGCTCGACGAAGTGGCTTATGTCCGCTTTGCTTCGGTATACCGTCAGTTCAAAGACATCAATACATTTTTGGAAGAACTCAACAAACTTCTTTCTTCAAAATAACCTCAAAACAAAAAGCACCCCGTGCCGAATTTTTCTTCGGCGCAGGGTGTTTTCTTATAAACTCCGAAATCAGTGTTCAGCGAGCCAGGCGTCCGCCTTTGCTTTGCTGACGGCTTTAATTGTTTCTTTTGTATAGGGCGAATTTTCTCCGCCGTTGCAATAAAGGAACATATAACCCTTCGGTGTCTCATAAAGGCTTTCCTCATATCCGTCGGGGTCGCCGAATGAACCGCTTGTGAACTTTTTGATGAGTTTTGCTGTCTCGGTGTCATAAAGTCTCTTAGAAATGATTTTTTTCATAGCTTATAAACTCCCTTCTTATCCACCGCAAGTTTTCCCAAAAATCTGCGGAAAATTACTGCGGAGTATTATCAATTATTTTTCTTGATGATATTTCATCACGCCAGTCGAAATGCTCCGTTTGAACATTTATCGGTCGGTTATTTATTATAACGCTGTTTTTTGAGCCCCACGAAACCGTTGCGGAATTTATACCCGCTTCCCAATAGAGATTTCGTGTTTCGCCGGTTTCAAGTTCGGTGACCTGCCCTCTGACAGCCTCGCCGAGATTTCCGCCGGCGTCAATGACATACATCTCAACTTTATATTTATGATTCGGCGAAACGGAAGATGAAAGAAGTTCACCCGTCGGCAGGTGCTTGAGGTTATAGAAAAAAGCGTCCGCAAAGAAGAACGCGATATTAAACAAAACAATTATCATAGCCGAAAGGCTGACAACATATGCTGTTCTTTTGTTAAACACTTTTCCACCACCGTTTCTTTGCAACCGCAGCCCCACACGCCGAATATAAAAAAACGACCGCCCTATGGGGCGACCGCCTATTGTGTTGGCATCAACCTATCTTCCCGGGCAGTCACCCACCAAGTATTTTCAGCACAGGCGAGCTTAACTTCCGTGTTCGGAATGGGAACGGGTGGACCCTCGCTGTAATAAACACCAACTTATTCATTTTGCCCTCGCATTTCGAAGAACAATGATATATTAACACACATCTTTTTAAAATGCAAGTGTTTTTTTAAATTTTTTTATAATTTTTTATCAAACCGCCGAAAAACCGATTCACGGCAGCTGTTTTAGGCTGACGAGCTAAGATCTTGCGCGGGATTTGAAACAGAGATTATAGTTATTCACGGCGTATCTGAAGAACACGGCGGAAGAAGTGATAAAATACGGCACTGTATAAACCATCGGAATCACCAAAAGGGAGAGCAAAAAGCAACCGAAAAAACTGAGCGCAAAAGAAATCGTATGACCGACAAACGGTTTGAAAATCCCGAATGTCGCGCGGACCAGTTCTTTCGGGGTTTTATCGGGGAACGCAACGCACATCGGAAGATACCACACAAGCCTCAGCGCAACCAAAAAATATATCACCGCACCGAGAGCGCGGAACACCGTGGTTGACACCGACATATGAACATAAGCCGGCATATTCACGCCGAGGAATTGATAGAATTTTGCCGAAGAAAGCGCCGAAGCAATATAAAACGGAATCATTGAAACCGCGCCTATCAGGAAAAGCAGCAGGCATAAAATCGCGCCGGAAACAAACGCTCTTTTAAACAGTTTTGCCGATGAATAATAATAAAATATTCCGATTAAAGGGTCGTCATTTTCGGTGACCAATCTGAGATACCATCTGAAAACGCCCATAGCGCACGGAAAAACCACACCGAGAACAAGGCAAACCTTGACCGCCGCCAGTGCAATATTCGGAAGTGTTGAAAGCTGCAAAAAACTTGAAGGCAGAAGAAAATTAAAAACAGAGGTCGCGCCGAACAACGCGGCGAAAAGAACAACGGTAAAATACTGTGCAACGCACACAGTCGCGAAGCACAAAAAAACAAGTATAGCCTCGACCCACCTGTTTTTCAGCGCTATTTTCGCATTGGGTTTAATTGCCCGCAAATTTATATCCATTCAAAAAACCTCTTTGTTTTGTTATCTTAAATACACTATCAGTTTATATTTTATATTAAAATCGAAAAAAGATGTTAACTGTCGGTTAATTATATATTGATTTTGGCGTTTTTGTCTATTATTATTAAATTAGATTTTAATTTGAGGTGATTAAATGTCAGTAAGCAAAACATTTTTTGACGAAACAAAATCGGGCGAAAAGGTCTATGTTTATAAGATTGAAAACGGCGGCTATTCAGTCGGTATTCTTGATTACGGCGCAACGCTCAACACACTTGTATGTCCCGACAAAAGCGGAAAACCCACGGATATTATTTTGGGGTTTGACCGTTTGGCACCGTACGAAGACGGCTGCGGTTATATGGGGGCGACTGTCGGGCGCTTTGCCAACAGGATTGAAAAGGGCAAATTCGTTCTTGACGGAAAGGAATACACCCTTTTCATCAATGATTCTCCAAACCACCTGCACGGCGGCAAATCCGGCTTCAACAACAAAATTTTCGATGTCACCGTGAGCGGCGACAATAAAATCACAATGTCATACGAAAGCCCCGACGGCGAAGAAGGTTATCCGGGAACACTCGAATTTTCGGTTTCCTTCACTCTCGGAGCAGACGGAAAGTTTGAAATCGAATACAATGCCGTTTCGGACAAAGACACGGTTGTGAATTTCACCAACCACTCATATTTCAATCTTTTCGGCGCCGACAGCGGAAAATCCATCGACGGACTTTATATCTCCGTAAACGCCGACAGTTTTTGTGAAAACGACACCGACTGCCTCCCGACAGGCAAAATAATCCCCGTGGACGGAACGGATATGGATTTGAGGAAACCCGTCCGTTTTGACAGCAGACTTTCATCGAACTACAAGGCAATTTCCGATTTCGGCGGATTTGACAACTGCTTTATCATTCACGACATGGGCGTTAACCACCCGATGACGCCGGCGGCGGAACTTTTTTGCAAAGACAACGGAATCACTCTCCGGTGCGAAACCACTCTCCCCGCAATACAGGTTTATTCGGGAAACGGAATGTCATCTGCAAACGGGAAAGGCAAATACGGCACGGTTTACGGCAGGCACGGCGCCGTATGCCTTGAAACCCAAAATTTTCCGAACTCGACAACACACAAAAACTTTCCCTCGCCTGTTTTGAAAAAAGGCGAAAAATTCAATTCGAAAACGGTTTATACAATGTCGGTCGACAAGAAATAATTTCTTAGGAACTCCGTACGCAACAAACCCGATGAAGAATGTTCTTCATCGGGTTTGTTATTTTAAATTCAAATTGTTATTTAGATAACTTCAACTTATCTTTTCTGAAATACTCTTTTGTTTCGCGCGCGACAACACCGCTTAAGAACACCAAAGCAACCAAGTTCGGGAATGCCATAAGTCCGTTGAAAATATCCGCAATGTTCCAAACCGCCGCAACAGTCAAATAAGGACCGACGGCAACCGCAACAATATAAAGAACGCGGAAAATCATAAGCGGAACCTGTTTTTTGCCGCCCAGGAGATATTCAACGCAGCGCTCTGCGTAATAATCCCAACCCAAAATGGTGGTGAAAGCAAAGAAAGCAAGGCAGAGCGACAGAATAATCACGCAAAGTTCGTTGTTGATGGGCAAAGCGTTTTCCCAAGCAAAGGCGGTAACATCAAAAGCATCGAGATTTTGACCTGTAACCGCAGGATTCCAGGCACCAGTTACGATTATGGTGAGACCGGTCATTGTGCAGATTATAATAGTATCGATAAATGTTCCGGTCATCGAAACCAAGCCCTGACGGACGCAGGAATGGGTTTTGGCGGCAGCCGCCGCAATCGGGGCGGAGCCCAAGCCGGATTCGTTTGAGAAGATACCCCTGCCGACGCCTTTTTGAATTGCCATTTTAAGGG
>CAVDRT010000146.1:0-6577 GCA_963611445.1 bacterium | reverse complement strand
TTATTTTTCACTTGCCGCCGTGCCGATTTTAAGGCGGCTTATATTTGCGGGCGTGAGCCTTAAAACACTGCCGTTTGAATTTTGTGAACTGCTGTTTGTTTTGCTCATTGTCACGGCGGCGGCTTTAAGAACAAAAAAATTCAATTTAAAAATCTCAAAAGACAAAATCATTCTGTGTGAGGGTCTTTTAAACCGCCGTGTAACAACAATTCAAAACAGCAAAAATATTATTTGGGTGATAAAAACCGACCCTGTGCGGCGGGCTTTTTCAACCGAAACGCTTGAAATCTATTTGCCGAAGCCGAAATCCGCGAAACCTTTTTTGCACATTCCGATAAGCGCACGAAAATTCCGAAAAACCGAAAAACAATTTGCGGAATTAAAAAAAATCACCATTCCCGAAAACGGTGCACGGGGCGCGGCGGTCACGGCGCTCGGAGTTTCTTCTGCCGCGGCGGGACTCGGAATTGCCGTGCCGCTTGCCAATCGGTTGGGGGCGCTGCTCGGTCACACATTGAGCAGTGTTTTTCTGCCGCGCTCCCCCGAAGAAGCGGTTGCAAAATTCAAATTCGTTTTGAGCATTTCTTTTAAAATCCCGGCACTTCTGCTTGCCGCGGGTTATATAATTTCATTTTTAAAAATTTTTGAAAGTTCATTCGGTGCAAAACTTTTTCGGCGCGGAAATACAGTTGTTCTGAAAACAGGATTTTTGAGCAGGCGATATACGGTTTTGAACGAAAAGGGAGTGTTTGCCGCGGCAGCACGGTCGGGAGTGCCGCTTTTGTTGCTCGGCGGCGGATACACTTCGCTTGAAACTTTGTCGTGCGGTTTGAAAAACCGTTTCAAATGTTTGCTTTCGGTAAATATGAAAAAATTGAACTTCAAAACGCTGCCCGGGCGGACGATGTTATCTTTTTCACAAAAATCGCGGCGGCGAAAATGCCGCGTCGATTTAATAATATCCGCCTGCTTTTTTGTCGGATTTGTCGCATTTTCCGTCTTGTTTCCGCGGTTTTTGCTTTTGTCGCAGATATGCTTTTTTGCTTCGGCCTTTTTTCTTTTGTCGGCATCGGTGAAATACAGAATGTATTTCAAACAATTCATTTTCCTCGGGCGTGAAATTTCTTTCAGGGCGGCAGGACGGCTTGCGGTTTTCACCGTGCGCGCAAAAGCCGCGAAAATCACGGCACTCACTTTCAGCCAAAATTGTTTCGACAAAAAACTCGGCGTTTCCCGTGTGCGGTTCATTGTCGGGGGCAAAAAGCAAAAATACCCGGAAATCGGATTTTTGGATTCAAAAGAAGCCGCCGAAAAATTAAATGCCCGATTTAATTTGAAGGATTTAAAAAAATAAAACCCCCGAAACAAACCGATGGCTTGAATTCGGGGGGTAATGCTTTGATTTTCGATTAAATATGATATGAAAATATTATCCGTTTTCGGAAACGGTTTCTGTGCCGGCACTCTCGGCCGAAGAACTGCTTTGTGACGAAGAAGCGTCCGCCGAAGAGGCGTTTGCCGAAGAAGCGGCAGAGGAACTTTGTTCGGAACTTGTCGCAGATTCGGAACTGTCAACATCAGAAACACGACCGCCCGAATGGGTTGTGCAGGTCGGTGCGTAACTTTCCTTGTAATATCCCGTTCCGCCGATGGGGCAGCCGCTGTTCGCCACAAGTCCGCTCGAAGCGCAGAATTTTTTCACAACAACGCTGTCGGGCTTTTCGAAATTCTTGTATTCAAGACCCGAATTTATTTCTTTCATAACAGCAACCCAAATTTTTTGCGCTGCCGCCTGATCTTTGATTCCCTCAAGTTTGTCAAAACCGTACCAGACTGAGCCGATATAATACGGTGAGCCGCCCACAAACCAGAGGTCGTTGGAGGCGTCCGCCGTACCTGTTTTCGCATAGGTGGGAAGATTGCTGTAACTTCTCGCACCGGCACCCGTTCCGTGATTGATGACATTCTGCAAAAGCTCGTTCATAATATAAGCCGAGTCTTCGCCGATTGCCCTCACAGGTTCTTTTGTGTTTTCAAGGATTACTTCATCGCCGTATTGGTCGGTGACCTTGAAATATGTTGTGGGTTTATAGTAATTTCCGCCGTTGCCGAAAATTGCGAATGCCGCCGCCGATTCGGTCGTTGTGATACCGCGGTGGCAGCCGCCGATTCCGAGCGAGGCTAAGTTTTTATCGGTTTCTTCAAGATATTTAAGACCCAGTGACTGTGTGAGGAAATTATATGACACTTCGGGCGTCAAATCCTCAATCAAATGGCAGGGAATCGTGTTTATTGACTGTTCAAGCGCGTATTTAACCGTGACATCGCCCCGATAACCCTTATACCAGTTGTTGGGTCCCGGTTTTCCCGCGCCAAAATAGTTTTTAATCGGCTTGTCTTCAACCTTGCTCGAATAGGTGATCATATTTTTGTCAATCGCCAATGCATAGGAGCCTATCGGCTTCATCGTTGAGCCCGGCTGCCGCGGAGATTGCGTCGCGCGGTTAAGGCTGCGGTTGGTCGTCTTTTCGCCTTTGCCGCCCACAATTCCGAGAATATGCCCCTCATAGTCCATAACCGTCATCGCGGATTCGGGCGTGATTTCGGGGTTTGATTTGCTTTTCTGTGAAAAATATTTGTCCGTGTCGGCATAAACATCTTCCATTGTTTTTTGAATATCTTGGTCGAGCGAGGCGTATATTTTATACCCACCGTTGTAGAAATTTGTTTCGGCATAGTCCTCGTCATAACCGTACTTTTCTTTAAGACCTTCGACAACATCGTCTATAAGCGCGTCGACAAAATAGGAATTGACGCTGACGCGTTTGATGCTTTCGTCCGACGCGGTGACAACCAGTTCTTCGTTTATTGCACTGTCATATTCTTTTTGGGTTATTTTGCCTGCTTCAAGCATCTTTTGGAGAACAATTTTTCGGCGTTCTTTGTTGCGTTCGGGGTATTTGTCGGGGCGGTAAATTTCAGGCCCTTTTGTCATTGAAGCAAGCGCCGCGCACTCGTTGAGCGATAAATCACTGACCGATTTGCCGAAATAATAATTCGACGCGACTTCAACACCGCCGATGACATCGCCGAGTGAAATGGTGTTGAGGTAACATTCAAGAATTGTTTCTTTGGAATAACGGCGGTCGATGTCGAGCGCACGCATAATTTCCCTTAATTTTCGCGAGGCGGACTGCTGTTTGTCGCCCGTCAGGTTTTTGACCAGCTGCTGGTCGATTGTTGAGCCGCCCTGTGTTGACGAAAAGTGGAAAATGCTGTTTGCAAAAGCGTAAAATGTCCGCTTCCAGTCAACGCCGGCGTGCTTGTAAAACCGCTCGTCCTCAATGCAGACATAAGCGTCCAAAAGATTTTGCGGCATTTTATCAAGGCTCACCCAAATGCGGTTTTCTTTGCCGTAAAGCCGCTGGTATTCAACCCAATCGCCCGTTTGTTTATCGGTCACATAAATGGTTGTGGTGAAATTGAGTTTAAGTTCGTCAAGGTCGTCCGGCAGTTTATAGTCGAAAAAGCAGAAAAGATAAACGGCGCAGGAGCCGAATATTATGCAAAGTGAGATAACACAGACCAAAAGAGCGGTCAGAATTGTCCTTTTGACGCTTTTGCCTTTTTTGCCCTCCTTTTTGTTTTTGGGGCGTTTTCTTTTGAAAGGCGATTTGCCGTGATGATTCCTTTTTGAAAAACTGTTTAAATCTATGTCGGCGGCATCTGTCGTTTCGGGGGTTTTCTCGGTCTCGTTCAAAAACGAATCGTCATCTTCCGAGCCGAACAAAAAATCCATATCGTCGTTCATATGCAATCTGCCTCCTTATCTTTGAAATATTTTACCACATTATTGTCCGAAATGTTATTACATTGTTGTTACCCGAATTGCGGCGCTTTATGTATTTTCTGCGTTTTTTTGCTGAAAATATAAAAAAGAAACCGTAAAAGGGGGCACAGCAATGAAAAAAACACCGTTTTTTGTTTGGGCCGCGCTCTTTTTGAGTGCCGCCGTTCTGCTCGTTCTCGGCGGGTGCAAAACAGTCAAGACCGAAAATAACGGCAGAACAATGTCAAGCAGTTCGGGCGCATATACCGTGCGTGAATACGGCGGGAAAATCGCCGTTTTCGAGAGCGGAAACCGCACGCCCGATTATGTGCTTGAATCGCCGCTCGTGCGCGACCTTCCGATGAAAGACCGCGAAAAACTTTCCGCCGGAATTTCCGCCGCCGACCAAAAAGAATTGGACGGCATTTTGCAGGATTATGACAACTGAAATCTATTTGCCGCCCAAAATATTTTTTTCGTAATACGGCGATTTGAGCGACAGTTCGCGGTTGAGTTCGGAAAGTCCCAATTGTTCGGCAAGCGTCGGCGTGTCGGAATAAAGATTTGTGCCAAGCCCCAAACGGTCGCCCTCAATCGTGCAGCCGAGCGACGCGAGCGTTGTCGGGAACATATCAAGCGTGGTGTAGACCCTTTTTTCGTCGGTTTTGGGCTCGGGTCCGTTGATGACCGAAACAAATGTGCGGCGGTCATAGTTTTTGTCCATCCATTCGGTCGCCGTGTTGGACATTGTGAAATGGTCGCCCGAAATGATGACGGTCGTGTCGTCGGCAAAGGATTGTTTTTGAATCCAGCCGACAAAATCGGCTATTTGTTTTGAAGAACAGGCAATAACATTTTTATACTGCCCGTCATATTTATCGCCGCAGTTTCGGCAGACGATTCCGTTCGGGAAATGAGTGTCGACCGTCAAAAGCGTGACATTGAACGGATCTTCGTTTGCCGCCGATTCGCTGATTATCTCTTTGGCATATTGAAAAAGTTTTTCGTCTTCATATCCCCAGCCGTTGTAATAATTTTTGGGGATTTTTCCGAGCCGTTTGGCGGATTCAAGGTCGAAAATATCATAATTTCCGTGTTGTTTGAAGTAGTATTCCCGTCCGCCGAATTCGGCGTTTGAGCCGATTATCAGTGTTTGGTTATATCCGTTTTCACGGAGTATCTCTCCGAGAGACACAGCCCCCGGCAAAAATTTTCTCGATGATGTATAAGGCGGCTCGGTGAGCGGAAAATTAAGCGTTACACCCGAAGTCTGCGCCACCATTCCGCCGCTCGTCCAGGTGGAATTTGCGAGGGCGTGAGCGCCGCCGAGCGTGTGCCTCCCCGAAAACGATTGATTTTCAAGCGCAATTTCGGTCAGTTCCGGAATGAGGTTTTCTTTGAGGTCCCCGCCGTATTCTTTTGAGGAATAGGTCATTTCCATAGATTCGCAGAAAATGTAGATAAGATTTTTCTTTTTTTCGGGGAAGGTTATTTTAACCTTTTCGGGCGATACATAATAATCGTCATAAAGCGTTGTCGTGTGGTTGCGGTCGTGGATATATTCGCCCACATCAAAGCGTTTGTAGGCAATTGAAAACTGAGACAAAATCGCAAAAATCACCGAAATCGACAAGGCGGTTTTGATTAAGGGCAAAAACGAAAAAGATTTTTCGCCGCCGCTCTTTGCCGTGAGCCTGACAGTCAGCCTTTTTTCAAGCGCTTTTCGGGACATTAAAACGATAAATACCGCAGCGAGCACCGCCGCAATGAGCAAAGCCGCCCACGAGTCGCGCAAAAAGCCTTTTATAAAATCGGTTATCATATCGCGGCTTGTGCCCTCAATCGGCACTTTCAGGTGGAAAACAATTTGGCTGAAAGAACTGACTTCGCAGTTTTCCTGCGCCCAGTCAAGCGCATATGCCGCAAGGCGATATAAAAAGAATCCCAAAAAAATGAGCAAAGAGAAGAGTATTCCCCGATTTTTGCGGCGGGGCTTGCTTTTTTTCACTGTTTCGGTTTTTTCTTTTCTCATTTCATCACTCCTGTCCGAGAGCGGCATTTGGGGGTTGCGCCGGTGACAGCCGCAATCAGTTTTTAAGAGCCTGCATCGGGGCGGGAAGTCTTCCGCCTCTCGAAATGAATTTTGAGTTGTCGAATGTGTTGACATTCATAACAGGGCCGCCGCCGAGAAGGCCGCCGAAAGAAAGTTCGTCACCCGCTTTTTTGCCGATTGCGGGGATAATGCGGACGGCGGTTGTTTTCGAGTTGACCATTCCGATAGCCGCTTCGTCGGCGATTATGCCCGAAATTATGTTGGCGGGTGTGTCGCCCGGAATATTTATCATATCAAGACCGACAGAGCAAACGGCGGTCATAGCTTCAAGTTTTTCAAGCGAGAGTGAGCCGCACCGCGCCGCGTCAATCATTCCGGCGTCCTCCGTCACGGGTATGAACGCGCCCGAAAGACCGCCGACATGGCTCGTCGCCATAACGCCGCCTTTTTTAACCGCGTCGTTGAGCATTGCAAGCGCCGCAGTCGTGCCGTATGCGCCGCAGCTTTCAAGCCCTATTTCTTCAAGAATATGTGCAACCGAATCACCGACGGCGGGGGTCGGCGCAAGGGACAAGTCTATAATGCCGAACGGAACTCCCAGTTTTTCCGACGCCGCATGTGCGACAAGCTGACCCATTCGGGTGATTTTGAATGCGGTGCGCTTAATGAGTTCCGCAACGCCCGCAGTGTCAAGC
>CAVDRT010000145.1:0-5860 GCA_963611445.1 bacterium | reverse complement strand
CAACGGAATGGCCAAAAAAATCGAGGCGTCCGATTCATTCGAAAATTATTTTTTCAAAACGGCAAAAAGGTATTTTTGACGGCAGCTTGACTTGCAAATTGTATCTCTTTGCCTGAGGTGTGATATAAATGAGATTTTTCTTCAGAAGCAAAAAATTTAAAATAATGTTATCGGTCATCACCATAATTGTGGCAGTGTCGGTCATTGTCGGAATTATCGGAAGCGTTGCGGCACCCGGCAGCAGTATCATCGGCGCTGTTGTTGCACCTTTTCAAAAGGGTGCTGCCGCCGTCACAAACTTTTTCGGCGATTTTTCAAAGAAAATGAGCGACGGTGAAAAACTTATTGAAGAAAACGAAAAACTCCGTGAAGAAAATTCGTCGCTTGAAAAAGACCTGGTCGATTATTACACCATAAAGGAAGAAAATGAATTCTATAAAAACTTTCTTGAAATGAAGAAAGATAACCCGGATTATAAATTTGAAGCGGCGAAACTTATCGCCAAAGATACAACGGATACATACGCCGGATTTACGATTGACAAAGGCTCACTCAGCGGAATCAAGGTAAATGATCCTGTAATAACCGCCGAGGGTCTTGTGGGTTATGTAAGCGTTGTTGCACCGACATATTCAAATGTTAAAACCATTCTCAACCCATCGGTCAGCGTCGGCGCTATGGATATACGCACATCGGACGCCGGTGTGATAAAGGGAGACAATAAACTTTCGGAAAAAGGGAAAACCGCTTTGACGACTTTGCCGCGGACAAGTTCCATTGCAATCGGTGATTATATTGTCACTTCGGGCGGAGGAGTTTTCCCGAAGGGCTTGGTTATCGGGAAAATCGCAAGTGTCGATGTCGATAAGGTTAATCAGTCGATTTTGGCTGAAATAACCCCCGAAGCTAATCTGAAAGATTTACGCAATGTTATGATTATCACTCATTTTGAAGGACAGGGCGTTTTCGCAGGTGATACTGATACCGGAGGAGCAAAATGAACGCTTCTAAAAAAGGAAAATATACGGTTATCGCAATTGTTTCGGTGATAACATTTGTGCTTTTTTTGTTATCGGGCAGCGTCGGCGGTTTCTGTCGGATAGGCGGTGCCACTGTGTTCCTTTTTCTCCCGATAACGGTTTATACCGCTATGTTTTACGGCGAAGCGGTGGGCGCGGTTTTCGGTGCGGTTTCGGGAATGTTTTTGGATTCTTTGAGCGCCGATTCCGCAATTTATCAAACGCTTGTTTTGATGTTTGTCGGGCTGATTTCGGGTTTGGTTGTGAAAATTTTTATCAACAAAAACACACTGTCCGCTTTGTTTTTGGGCGCGCTGTTTTCAATTTGCTATTTCGGCATTGAGTTTGCTTATGACGGATTTGTTTTGAAATCGGGCGATTTATTGTATCTTTTAGCCAACCATTCCGCGCCCTCCGCGCTTTATACGGCGCTGTTCGGAATGATACCTTATTTTTTGCTTCGCGCGCTTAACAAACGATTTGCCGAAGCCTGATAATTATTACCCCGTGAACGGAGATGAGAACATTGCGAAAAAAGAGAAAAAGAAAAGTTAATATCAGATTGATTGTTTTGTTCTGCATTTTCGCGGGTATAATGCTCCTTTTTAGCGCAAGGCTTGTTGATTTTCAGCTTATTTCCGCTTCGCAGTATGCTTCTTCCGCAGGCAATACAAAAGTCATCAATAAAACTATCAAAGCGGCGAGGGGCGAAATTCTCGACCGTTACGGCAGACCCATTGTTACAAACCGCGACGGTTATGATATCGTGTTCAATTATGCGGAGATAGATATGTCCTCAATAAACGACACAATAAAAGCCCTGACTGCGTTGCTTTCTGAAAGCGGAACAGAATGGAACGATGTTTTGCCGCTCTCAAAAACTTTTCCTGTGACCTTTGACGGCACGGACGCAGATATTAAAACACTTAAAACAAGACTTGACCTCAATTCATACGCAACCGAGCAGAATTGCTATGATGAACTTGTTTCAAAATATGAACTTGACGGACTTGACCGCGAAGTTCAGCGCACGGTTATGGGTGTGCGCTATTCGATGGAAAAGGCTGATTTTTCAATTTACACTTCATATACTTTCGCAGAGGATATTTCAAAACAACTCGTGACATATCTCGAAGAATCATATTCGAATCTTGACGGTGTCGATGTTGAAATAGTGCCTTACCGTCAGTACGACGACCCGACTTTGGCTCCGCATCTCATCGGCTTAGTCAGCAAAATTACCGCCGAAGATTGGGATGAATACAAGGAAAAAGGCTATTCATATAACGATACAGTCGGCTCTTTCGGGGCGGAAAAATCTTTTGAAGATTATTTGCACGGAAAGGATGGAATTTTGTCATACAATGTTAATAACGAGGGGGTAATTGTTTCGTCTGAGGTTACGAAAGAGCCCGTCAGAGGCGACACGGTTTATCTCTCGATTGACAAAAATCTTCAAAAGGTAGCACAGCAGGCACTCAGCGACGCGGTGAACGGTGCCGATCCGTCGGGTTCATATATAACAGGCGCCTCCGCTGTTGTAACAGAGGTCAAAACAGGACAGATACTTGCAGCGGCAAATTATCCGTCGTTTAATTTGGAGACATATTATGACGATATAGAAAAACTTCAAAATGACACAAAGGGAAGTCCGCTTAATAACAGGGCGTTCAGCGGAATGTATCCGCCCGGCTCGTGTTATAAGCCGCTTGTTGCGGCGGTCGGACTTCATTTGGGCAAGATTTCGAGGGATGAAATCATAACCTGCAAATGGAGATATACCTACTATTCCGAAAACGGACCGACTTGTATGCATCGCCACGGAGGTATTAACCTTATAACCGCACTTTCAAAATCGTGCAACTATTATTTCTTTGAGGCCGGCAGAAGAATCGGAATTGAAAATATAGATTTGTATGCCAAACAGTTCGGACTCGGTGTTAAAACCGGAAAAACAGGTGAAATTGATGAGAGCGCAGGAAGACTTGCGGGTCCCGAATTCAGTGCAAAGGTCGGCACTTCGTGGTATCCCGGTAATACTCTCCAGGCTGCGATTGGGCAGAGCGACAATGCATTTACTCCGCTTCAACTTTCGATATACTCTGCAACGATTGCAAATAACGGAACAAGATACACTTCAACACTGCTTAATAAGGTCAAAACTTATGACCTTAGCAGCACGGTTGTAAGTTCGGAGCCCGAGGTTGCGGCAAAAATCGACATCAGTGAAAGCCAGTTTTCTATTGTAAAAGAAGGTATGCTTTCGGTTACGGAAGACGGTACCGCAAGAGCGTATTTTTCTGATTACCCGATAAAAGTTGCCGGAAAAACGGGAACTGCGGAAAACTCGGGCAAGGACCACAGCGTGTTCATTTGTTTTGCTCCTTATGACGACCCCGAAATATCCGTTTCGGTCGTTGTCGAACACGGACTTAACAGTTCAACGACCGGACCCGTTGCAAAAGCAATTCTGAATGCGTATTTCTTCGGTACTTCCGAGCCGCAGCCCGATGAAAAAACAGGCACGCTTTTGCCTTGATTTTCGGGACTTCAACTCGTCTGACTGTTTGACTTTTGAATGGCTTTATGTTATAATGCTTTAAAATTATGGCATTTATTACCGATTTTCAGCAAATTTTGTCATAGGGGAGAATTTCAGTGGGCGAAATTAAGGTGATCACATCCGGAAAAGGCGGAGTTGGCAAGTCGACTGTTGCGGTCGGCCTTGCGGTTGCGCTTTGCACAAACGGAAAAAGCGTCCTTTTGGTTGACGCCGATGAGGGTTTGCGCTGCCTTGATGTTTTGCTCGGTGTGTCCGACAAACTCGTTTTTGATTCTTCCGATATTCTGAGCGGCACGCCGTTCAACGAATCAATTTCGTCGGTAGACGGTTTTGAGGGGCTCTTCCTTCTTGCTGCACCTATGAAACGCAATACTCTTGAGTTTGACCGTTTTTCGGAACTTATCGTTTCGTCAGCCTCAAAATACGATTTTGTGATTGTCGATTCACCTGCGGGCTCGGACATTTCCCTTTATTCGCATTTGCCCGAAGACACCGAATATTTGCTTGTTTGCAATCTTGACGCTGTTTCGCAGCGCGACGCGTCGGTTATGAGCCGCCTGCTTTATGAAAACTCAAACAAAAATACAAAATTACTGATAAATCGGTTTGTTTATTCCTATGCGAAATCCGATAAAATAAATATTGATGACATAGCGGACGATGTCGGTCTTCAATTCATCGGCATTGTTCCGGAGGACATTGTTTTGCACAGGTCTTTAAACGCCGGGCAGCCTCCCGTTTACGGCAGAGCTGTTAAAGCGTTTTACAGAATTGCTTCAAGAATTTGCGGAAATATGTTGCCGCTTCCGAAATTAAAGAAACTTTGATAAGGAGAAACTAAATGAACATTGCACTCATTGCACACGACGCCAAAAAGGAACTTATGATTCAGTTTTGCATTGCATACTGCGGAATTTTAAGCAGACACAATTTGCTTGCAACCGGCACAACCGGCAAACTTGTTACCGAAGCTACCGGACTTAAAATCGAAAGATGCCTGAGCGGCAGCCAGGGCGGTGCTCAGCAAATTGCCGCGCGAATCGGTTGCGATGAGATTGATATGGTTTTAATTTTCAGAGACCCGCTCACCCCGAAGCCGAGCGAGCCGGACGAAGATTCGATTTTAAGACTTTGCGATGTGCATAATGTTCCGGTTGCAACCAACATTGTAACTGCGGAAATGCTTATAAGAGGTCTTGAAAGAGGAGACCTCGATTGGCGTGAATATCTGAGGAAATAAAATTTAAGCAACAAATTTCCTTTGCCTTTGTTCGGCGGGGGAATTTTTTGCGCAGTGTATTTAAATCGCGCTTTAACAAATTTAGGAGTAGTAAAAATGGAAATCAACAAAGCGGTCAGAGGGACGAACGATGTCCTTCCGAATGACAGTAACAAATGGAAATATGTCGAAGAAAAAATGTTCGATGTTGCCGCTCGCTTCGGCTTCAAAGAGATAAGACTTCCGGTTTTTGAACACACCGAAGTCTTCACGAAAAGCGTCGGCGACACTTCCGATGTTGTTCAGAAAGAAATGTATACTTTTGACGATAAAGGCGGCAGGTCTATTACTTTAAGACCCGAGTTCACTGCGGGAACGGTCAGAAGTATAATTGAACACGGGCTCACAAATGAAGCGCTGCCTGTGAAGGTTTGTTATGCCGGCGGCTGCTACCGTTATGAAAAACCCCAGGCGGGAAGGCTTAGGGAATTTCATCAGTTCGGCGTTGAATGTTTCGGCCCCGAAAAACCGGTTGCCGACGCTGAAATGATTTCGCTTGCTCACACTGTTTTGACCGAACTCGGAATAAGCGGGTTTAAACTTGAGATAAATTCAATCGGCTGCCCCGAATGCCGAAAAAGATACCAAGAGGCGATAAAGAAATATTTCAGGGCGCACATTTATGAACTTTGCGACACTTGCAAAGACAGACTTGACCGCAACCCGATGAGAATACTTGATTGCAAATCGCCTGTCTGCAAAGAGATCGCTTCGGGCGCGCCGTTGATTATAGATTATCTTTGCGACGATTGCCGGGAACATTTTGAAACCGTTCAAAAACATTTAAAGGCTGCGGGAATAGAATTCACCGTTAATCCGCATATAGTCAGGGGCCTTGATTATTATACGAAGACAGTTTTTGAATTTGTTTCCGACGCTATCGGCGCGCAGTCAACCGTCTGCGGCGGCGGCAGATACGACCTGCTTGTCGAGCAAATGGGCGGACCGAAAATGGCGGCGCTGGGGTTTGCAATCGGAATCGAGAGGCTTCTGATGGTG
>CAVDRT010000144.1:0-12156 GCA_963611445.1 bacterium | reverse complement strand
CCTTCTCAGCATATTCATCACAAATCGACCCGCTTGAATCGGTTGAGCCGTCGTCTACAAGGATGAGTTCAAAATCGGTGAAGCTTTGCTCAAGAACGCTGTCTATACATTTGTGCAGATATTTTTCACAGTTATATATGGGTATATGAACACTAAAAAACATATCAAGCCCTCCTAAAGACTTTTTTCAGAGCAGAAAAAACTACCCCCTTAAGATAAGCAAATTCTTTTGTTTTGCAATATATCAGAGCAAACGCCACATTCGGGACAACCGCACATATTATTATTTTAATAACAAGTCCCAAAAGCCCATCCGCCGTGAGCGAACACAAAAATCTTGTGAGTTGCCAAACCGCAAGTGTTATAAGGGTATACACTCCAAATCTCACAAAAAAGCCGAACACGCTTTTTTTAAATCCGCACCGATAGACAACCAGCGGCTCAATCCAGAACGGGACAAGTAATGTGCTTATTACTGTGCCGAGGACTACACCCGCGATACCCATTTCTTTTGCAAATACGATTGAAAAAATAATATTAAACACCACTTCGGCTATAGGTTTGTATTTATCCTGCTTGAAAAGTCCCATTGCCTCCTTTACAGAACCGAGCGGCATTCGCATACAATATAAATAAAAGCTCAAAACAATAAGCAGTACCACGCCTCTGGGAAAGATGAATCTTTTTCCTAACCAAACAGTAATAAAAGGATTGTAAAGTTCAGCAAGACAGATGCTCACAAATCCGAAAATCCACGCCGAAAAGAAATATATCTTTTCAAACGCTTCTTTGCGTTTTTCCTCACCTTCACAAGCACTTAGATTTCCCATTCCCGGGGTTATTCCGTTGAACATAACCTGAACCACTAAAATAATTGCCTTGCGTATCAGCATATAATTAGAATAGAGCCCGACCGCAGTGACGCTCACAAGTTTTGCCGTTAAAATACTGTCGGTGCTGAAAATCGCAACATCCCCGAATTTATGAAAAACCATTGCGCCGACATTTTGCCTCAGCGTGATTTTATCCTCTTTTTCAAGCGGACGGACATTTTTCTCTTTAAGATACGGATAACGTTTATCCGTATTTACGGATATACAGATATTCTGCACAAGTGTTGTGATTATGGTTGTCACCATATAAATGATATAATCTTTTGTGACGGCAAGAAGTACTATTTGGACAATCACACCAACGAATTTTATCGAAGTAGTTATAATAAGTTCGACATATTTCTTTTGGTCGGCAAAAAGCAAAGACGCTTTATATATGAAGAAATACGATGCGGCGGAGTTCACAACATTCAGTACATAAATCAATTTTAAATGCGGAATATCGGGTATCTCATTTAAAAACAAATCAAGCCGCGGCGCAAGAGAAACTCCCGCCACAAGCACGAATGTCCCGACTATGATATATATATTCCTGTAAAGGCGCATAAGCGACTTTATTTTTTCTGTATCGTTATTTGCCAAGGGCTTATACAGGCTGAATATTATTGATGTTCCGAAACCCAATTCGGCAAGCGAAAGCATAGACAAAATATCAGCAAAAAGCCCGTTCAGGCCGAGATAAACTTCATCAAGGCACGCAACAAAAACGCTTCTTAAAATAAAGCTTTCCAATGCAGTTATCGCTTGACATAAAACGGCAACCTTCATATTTTTTGCAACTTTATCTACTCTTGACACTGTTCTTTCTCCTTTTCTCTTCTGTTAAGGCACCAATTCCAAAATTCATCATAACTTTCAAATTCAGGATCAGATGAAAGGAAACTTTCCAAACACAGGTCAAAGTTGTCCCAAAGTGACATTGTTATCTTCCCTTCATAAAATTGCATAATCTCAAGAAATGATATGCTGCACGAATCCGGTGATTTTTCATCATGCGATACACGATGCGCATTTTCGGACTGATTTTTTTAAATTTTGCTTTCTTTATATGCAAAAAAAGAGGTTCGGACAAGATTTCATCTTTTATATGACTAAGTTGTTTTTTACTGTTTGATAATGCGGCGGAATTTAGCAATACGAAACAGATGAACGCGGTGTAGCGGTCTGTTTGTTCGGCAAAATCGGTATTGTTCGGATACAGTCTCTCAAGCAATTTTACTCCCGCTTTTAACTGATTGAACTGTATCAATCTGAATGAACGCGAATCGGAATCAGATCGGCCTCTGTAAAAATAAGCAACATAATCGGAAACATAAATTTTTTCGCAAAGCGGATAAACCTGCATAAGGCAACTGACATCTTCGCCGAGAGAAATCACGTCATCAACCGCAAGTTGAGGTTTCGTCAAAATTTCACGCCTTATCACCTTGGCACCCATATAGTAAAATATATGTTCCATATTTTTTGCCATAAGCATTTTAGGACAAATTTTGTTTTTTATGTCGTTTTTTAAATACAATCCGACAGGTACATTTTCAAAAGTTGTGAATGACGAATTCTCGTTAAATTCCTCTCTTGCAAAACTGATTAAATCCGGACTGTGTTTTTGAATAATATCTTCAGCTTGCCGCAACATATCAAGAGCAATTTTATCATCACTGTCAAGATTCACTACATATTCACCGGCAGCAATTTTAATACCGGCCTTTCTTGCACTGACAAGTCCGCCGTTTTTCTTGTGGATTACGGTTATACGGTCATCTTTCTTTGCATATTCATCGCAGATATCGCCGCATTTGTCGGGTGAACCGTCATCTACCAAAATAAGTTCAAAATCCGCAAAGGTCTGATTAAGTACGCTCTCAACGCACTCAGAAAGATATTTTTCCACATTATATATCGGAACAATAACAGAAAAACGCATATTTTCCCCAACCTTATATTTTTTCTCTCATCTTGACCAAAAATTTCAGAGCAAAACCAAAATGCAGTTTCATACAAAATGCAAAAACAGCTTGCATTTTGGGAAGCTTCAGCCACCATGTGCCGTCCAGTGCTTCACGAAGCGAACTGTCGTTTAAAATGCTCTTTATGTTTTGCATCTGCTGCCGTTTTTCTTCTTTGGTTTCGCAAGAATGCATTATTTCCTGAGAGAGAGCCACCCTGGCATACGCTTGCAGTTGCCTGTTGCAGTAAGGTGCAAAAACCTCAGGCGCAATTTTTTTGCCAAGTCGCCTTTTCACCTCTTTGATTTGCTTTTTTGATTGTTCGAACCGTCCGCTTTTGTAGCCTTTAGAGGACGACGCATCATTTCTCCGATAGGAATACAACGCACCGGGAACACCCACAACACGATTTGAGCAAAAGATGAAATCTATGAGAAAAAGCATATCTTCCGAGGCAAATTCCCTTTCGGAACAAAATAGAATTTTATTTTCATCTATAATGCTTTTTTTATAAATGTTTTTCCAGATGGAATAGCCGTAACGCGAGTCCTCCGGCTCACCGGCAAGTGCGCCGACTGTTCCGAGAACAAGTTTTTGCATACCATCGGTTCCTTCAAAAATCGTCTTTTCCTTGAAATCAAATTTGACGACATCTTCGCCCCCGAAAACGATACCTCCAATATGGCGTACTCCTGTCATTGCCATATCCGCACCGTTTTCTTTTGCCGCACGGATAAGCACTTCAAACATTTCCTTGTCTACAAAATCATCGGCATCCACAAATGCTATATAATTTCCGCGCGCTTTCTTTAGCCCCAAATTGCGTGCATAACCCGCGCCGCCGTTTTCTTTTCGGAAAACTCTGATTCTATTATCCTGTTCGGCGAGACGCACGAGAATTTCAGGAGAAGAATCAGTTGAACTGTCGTCGATGAGAATAATCTCAATATTGGAGAATGTTTGCTCTCTCACAGAGTTTACGCATTCCTCTAAGTATTTTTCAGCATTATACACAGGAATTATCACACTGATTTCAGGCATCATTACACCTCCCCGATAAGTTTTTTGTAAATTTCCAAAGTTTTATCGGTGTAATTTTCGAGAGTCATCATGGTTTTGCGTTTGTTGACGCAATTCTCGCTCATTTTCCTGATTATGTCATCATTTCCGATGATATCTTTAATTGCCTTGGCGAGCGTTTCGGAAGAAAGTTCTTTTATTTTTATTCCGTCAAAACCGTTTTCCACAAGTTCCGCCATTCCACCTCTGTCTGCGGTTATGACGGGCGTCCCGAGAGACTGTGCTTCAAGTATGCTCAGCGGGCAATTTTCGTACCATACCGATGGAACAACCATTGCGCCGGCACCGGATATGGCGTTTTTTAACTTGTCGCCCGTCAAAAAACCTGCCATCTTGACATTTTTTATGCCTTCCAAAAGGCTTTTTTCGGGACCGCTACCCGCTATAACAAATTGCACATCGGGCAAAAGGCGTGCAGCCTCGGCAACTAACGATATGCCTTTTTCCGGAAAAAGCCTTCCGGCAAAAAGGACATATTTATTTTCAACTTTTTTATTCAAATCCAATTCATCCAAAGGCTTGATTTCCGTAAAATTACGCAAAACTGTCGTTTTGTTACCAAAAACATTTTTTTTGCGCAACAATATGCTCTGCAAAAATTCGCTTGGGCAGATAAAACAATCAACCTTGCTGTAAGTTTTCCTTTTTGAATACAAATATCCTTCTACCGCGCCGATTATGCTTTTAACAAGCGAATTGTGAATGCATTTATTCTTTGCACAATTTAAATAACTGCCATCGAGACATTTTTCGCATATAACGCCTTCTGTCGGGCGATAGAGCAAATGATTGGGACAAACACTTTGGTAATCATGCATTGTCCAAACAATCGGCACACCAAAATCAAATGCAGCATCAATTACAGACGGTGTAAGCTGAAAATTTATGTTGTTAAAATGGACTATATCAGGTTTGAATTTTTTTATAAGTGCCGTCAGTTTGTGCTTCGCCTCTGAAGAATATATAATCCTAAAAGGATACAAAAATCTCTTTATGGTACCGGAGTGAAAGTCCATATTATAAGTGGTCAAATTTTCGCAGTTCCCAACGGTGTTTTTCTCATCATACATACCGAAATACTCAACAATATGTCCCTTCTTTTGAAGTGATTCTCCGAGTTTCAGCATATATGTTTCCGCACCGCCTCTGGGATACAGAAACTTATTTACCATAAGAATTTTCAAAACCGATACACCTCCGATAATCAAGTCCTCTTTTTTGTTAGAAGCAAAGGTTCAACCGCCAATCCATGTTTCCCGAAAATACGCTCACGCTCTGCTTCAACCCTTGAGTCAAATCCGTGTCCTATCGTTATAATAGCGATAGTTGTATTGAAAAGCTGATAGTTCATAGTATTATCCGTAGCAGATACAATCATCAAATACATCAAGAGTGTCGACGCTACTATCGAGCCATCGGTGAAACCGTCACGCCCGAAATATTTCGTTCGCAGAACGGTAAAAGAAAGAAGCCAAAATATAAAGCCGAAAAAGCCGATATTCACAAAATAATCCAAAAAATCATTATGAATTGCCGAAACAACTAAATCCAAATCGGTATTCAGATGATAAGTAAGAAATCCCATTCCGTTACCTATGAAGGAAGGTGAAAATTCATAATACTTATCAACTCCGCGATACATATCGGCGCGGCCGCTGGTATCTATGCCGGCATCTTCCATTTTTTGAAAAACGCCCCACTTAACCAAACCGATATAAGCAAGAAGTATAATTACAATCAAAATCATTGTAACGGTGATTATCCGCCTGACAAGTTTTTCCTTGCCTCGAGCTTTCAAAAGCCGCATTGCATAGCCGAAAGCAAGTGCCACAACAATAGCAACCACGGCAATTCGCTTAAATGCCGAAACAAAGCAAAATGCTGCGAGAGAAAACAGAACAAGCGAGAAAATATTCTTACGGACATAAAGCAGCATATAAATGATATACGCGCCCGTACAAAAAGCTAGTTCGTGAATTTCGGCCTGCATTATTACCTTGCCGGTTTCGCCCGCAAAGGTTTTCACAAGTGTTATAAACTCGGAAATGTAAACCCCCACGCCGTTTTTCACCATTATCGTAGCAATCATTAATAAGTTTGCGATAAGCACGGCGAGCAAATTATACCAAATTCCTTTTTCTCCGAAGACATAAAGTAAGACTGCACCCGCAAGTGCTGCATGGAAAAAGTTCATATATACGAAATAATACGAAAGCCCTCGGGTTATTACATGCAGTTCACTTTTTTCAACAACCCACACAAGCATTGAGGCGGTCAGCGTTACAAATAATGGAGTTCCCGCAACAAGTGAAGATTTAAACGCCACCAATGCCTTGGGAACATCCGGTTTCGCAAGAAAATAAATTATCCCGGAAACAATAATTATCACAGCAAAGAGGTGGCGGAATGTAATGCTGAGACCGAATTCAAGCGCATTATTCAAAAAATAATGCATCAATACCGAAAGTGCAATAAAATACACACCCAGCACCTTTTTTGCAACTTGATTTTCAATTTCCAACAAAACACCGCCTTTGCATCATTCTTCGGTTACTTTTTCTGCTTTTTTTGCAACAAACTTCTCTCTTTTTGCCATAGCTTTGGCGAGAAGCGCCCTTACATTCCTGATGCCGTTTGTGTTTGTTTCGGCAATTCCGACTTCACATTCTATGTCAATATCAGTAAATTTATCGCGCTGTTCCAAAAGCAGGGTCAGCCGTTTTAAGGCATACTGAACCGTAATACAGTCAGTTCTGTCCGCAAACACAATAAATTGTGAATTGCCGTTATATACTTTGAATGAGCCGAGTTTACCAAATGACTCCTTCAGCAAATCAGCGGCATACTTAATCGCGTCATCTCCTCCGTCGCGACCGTAAAGAGTGTTGATATCTGCTTGATTCGTAATGGTAAATACCGCGCATACCACGCCGTCATCCAAGATTTTCTTATCCCGTTTTTTTAGATAATTATCAAACGACATCCTGTTGCTGAGGCCGGTAAGGCGATCTGTATAGAACATATAATCAACGATATCATTTATTCTGCCGATAAGCACAGCTCCGCAACAGCACACTATAAGGAGGAATACAGCTGCAATCGCCGTGTATAGTTTGACATCAACAGTTTCATCTACGGAAACCGTAGAAAGTGTTGAGATGCTTTCTGCCCCCAAATATTCATTGTATTCGTTGTTCGTGCGTTCGGCAAGCGAATGAAGTTCGCTTAATTCCGTAACAAGCTCCTTGATTTCGGAATAAACCGACTCACCGAGTGATTCATAGTCAGAATTATTTACAGCGCTGCAGGTTTTATCGGATGAAGCACAAGTTCCCCCGCAGGTTCCCCTGCATTCACTGAAGACATTTATGAGGTAGTTGTAATATGCCGATTGAATTATAGCATACTCTCTTGTGTCAACATGGTCACGCCAACTGTATATAAGTTTATCGTATGTTACGGTTTGGTCGGCTTGCTGAGTGGTGCCGTCCTCACTGTTAGAGTATTTATCATAAACTTCATCCAAAATGTATTCCGAAGTTATGTTTGTGTTGCCGGACGCCTGCATTTTATTTACATAGTCGTCAATAATCTTCAAAACATCATCAATCATAACATTTTCAGAATCATTAGAAACATTGTTTTGACTGATCCTCTCAGTATAATCTGACACAAGAATATTTTTATCTTTTGTTATCTGATTGCTGAATATTTCAGAATAGAGCCCCGCAACTTTAGTGCTTTGCAGATAGCTGAACTCGTTTGCCAAATCGGAAAATGACATTCCGGTGTCGGTTGAACGAAAATTCGTATTGTTTTCTGCTCGCTTGTTCAACGATTCAAGTGTGGATGTGATATTACTATCTATCAAATCCATCATTTCAATATAGTCATACTGTCCGTCATAGATATCCGAAATCGAATTGATTGCTGAAGTTGTATTCATATATTTTTCGCCGTATTCCGCGAAATAGACATTCATAAGTTCATCCAAAACGCGCCTTGCAAAGGAAGAGCCCTCGTCTTCTTTTGCGGTGAAAGATATAATATATGTTGTGGGTTCTTGAGTGTACTCTTCCCCCTCTTTAAGAACAGCCTTTTTTCTTGCCGCCTCATCTTCATCTATTACTTCTTCAATCTTAATTCGAGACAACATCGAATCCACGGAATATAAATCTTCATCAAGCCCTAAATTGGTCGTCACTTTTGACATAAGTGACGATGATTTGATTTCATTCACATCCAACTTGCTACCATTTGGTGCAAGACCGTTTTCAGCGCCCTCATATTCGTATTTTATTACCGTCGAAGCAATATATTGTTGAGATGACGAAAGAAAAAAGTATGTTCCTGCCGTCAGAACAACACACAAAGCAACAATCAATGGGAGAAATCTTTTTATGTATCGTGAAACCGAAAATTTTTTCATCTTAATTTTTCTCCTTTTCACTGTCGCGGAAGAACAGAGACATATCGTTTGAAACGACAAGCTCCCTTGCTATAACAAAAAGTCTGAGTGCAAGGAAGAACAACACTGTAAGCATCAGGAGAGTTACCGCTTTAGAAATGAGCGTGTTGTCAGTCACGCTGACGGTGACACAATCATTAAATCGGGTTTCGGAATATTCTTGCCCGACATTTTTTGCGCTTCTGGCAATTTTCACAAGTTCATCTTCAATATTGCTTATGAACTCATCGAGATCAGTGCTGTTTCCACCGGGATAAGATGAAGTCTTCAGAGCAGCGTCAAAAACACTGTTGGCTTCGATTTGATTAATCAAATCACCGTATTTTTTGCTGTAACTTTCCGCTTCAACCGAAAGTGCGTCAACTCCAATCTTGGTTCTGCCCATATAAAACTGGCTGTCTGTATCAAGAGTCGGCACAAGGACAATCCTTGCCATTTGTTCAGCATACATATTCACTGCGGTGTTGCGCGTGTTGTATGAACTTCTGGCACGCTGCGCATCATAATCAAGAAGTGTGTTTTGGTATTCAAGACGCTTTATGTATTTGGAAGCATTTTTTGAAATACCGTACTGATAAACATAAGCTTTCAGATTGTTTCCGACTTGCTCACTATTCAGATTATTTGCTTTTTCAGCAACCGAATAAAAAGTTTCTCCGCTGCTTGATGTGAAACTGCCATTTTCTTCGGCAAACCTATACATATAATTGGATACTTCTTGAAATTTCATCTGCAAATACGAGATTATATCAGGATAGTCTCCCTCATTAGCGGTCTCCAATTCTTCCTCATCAATGTTCAGCACAGAAAAATCATCGGCATATTTTTCGATGCAAAATTCTTTATAAGCATCGCCTACAAGTTTCACCACATTCTCGGCGTCAAGTTTTCCGGTTTTTGAACTGGCCATATATTCAAGCATAAACTCGGTTGAAATGTGATAATCATCCTCTGATGAAGAGTCGCCCTCTACAGTCGGCGTAACAGAAAGACATTTTTTCAAATCTTTTGCTGTTATATCCTCAAATCCGCCTTTTTCTATAGCACGTTCCAAAACATCCGTGCAGATGATTTCCGCCATATCAAATCGGGTACCGTTTGGATTTTGCGCATTGGAAGCTTCGGCGTAATTTAATGTTATAACAGCTTGTTTTTTACTGTTTTTATTCATATTAAACCCAGCAAAAACAACTATAACAAACACAAACAGAGCCACCAGCACGCGCGCATTAATCGCTCTTTTTGCAAACAAATAGCTCTTTATGCGTGAAAACGGCAGATGACGGGTCTTTTTAAAAATAACAATAACGGAGTAGATTATTAACACAGCTATTGTTAATACACATAATTTTAAAAGCAATTTTATCATCCCCCTTTAATAACGGTTAACATCTATTACAACAAGTTCCGGCTTGTTTCTTATCCTAATCAATCCTCTGTTGGAAAGTCCTCTGCTGACAATAAGGCTTGCATCCGAAACATCATATTCTCCTGCGATATAGGCGTCTATATCATCCTTTGTCTCCGGTAAAAATCCGTTTTTCCTCTCATAAAGCCCGCCTAAGTACGGAATTCTTATTATTCCTCCATGAGTGTGACCCGCAAGAATCAAGTCCCCCCAATAGCCGTCTTCAAATTCCTCGAATATATACGGCTCGTGGCAGAGCATCAATTTAAAATGGTCTGTGTCTTTATTCAAAAACTTATCGTAACTGTCTTCGCAATATTCCCAAAAAGCAGACGGATTAGAAGTTAAAACGCCGTAAATATCAATCGTGTTTTCACCGATTTCAACAGTCGCCTCACCGTTCAAAAGAACGGTTGCACCTACTTTTTCAAGTTCGGATTTAAGTTCATCATCACTCTTTATCAACTTCTCAGGGTCTTTACCGGTCATTTCATCAAGTTCTGAGCGTGTCATATCCGATTTATAGACCCTATCGTCTTCGTTGTTCCCGTAGATAACATATATTGGTGCTACTTTCGAAAGTTTTTTACACAAGTCAACAAAAGTATCGGTGGAACCGTGCTTATCCACCATGTCTCCCGTAGCAACAATAACATCGGGCTTAAGTGCGGTTATTCTTTTCACAAGTGTACTGTTGTCTTTTCCGAATTTCGAATTATGAAGATCCGAGAGTTGAATAATCCTTAAATTGCCGTTGATTTTGCCGCTGCCGACCTGATAAAAATTCTCTTCAAAGGAAAGATTGCTTATATAATTTGTTCCTAAAACCATTACTGCTACAGCTGCGCATATAAGAACAATGGAAACCAATGTTGTGACGAGTTTTCGAACACAGCGATTATTTTTGCTGTTTTTATCTTTTCCCCATTCTATTTTCAGGTTGACTTCACAGCCAAAAGCATCAAAAAGACATTTTTTTAACAGTGCCTTCTTATCCTCGTCAAATTCTGAAGGATCGCCGTTTCCGCTATAACGCAGCACGATATGATCCTTTTTTATTTTAGTCGGAGAAAAACAGTAAAACCATTCATCCATTGTGTTTTCATCCGAACGAAGCTTTAGTGCGGAAAGAGTGTTTTCCCAAAAAGAACTTGAAGCCCCGTTCACACTTTTACCTTCGCCTGATTTTTTTTCCTTTGAGCGCAAAAAAACTTTTTTCAATTTCAATTGCTCGCTTTCTTTTTATTCATTGCTTTAATATAAACCGCTTCGGTTTTTTTAGCGACAGCGTCGCAGCCGAAGTTTTCAACAATATACTTTATCTGTTCTGTATTGTCCTGCGGTTCGGCTTTTAAAACCTCAACCATCTTATCTCTTAAAGAAACGGCATCGGAACATTTAAAGCTGTATCCGAATTTCCCCGTAACCGCAGTGTTTTCCGGAATATCACTTGTTAAACATCTGGCACCTGCAGACATTGCCTCAAGCAGAGTCATTGCAAATCCTTCAATCTCACTGGGCAATACATACAAGCAACAGCAAGAATAAAGTTCTGCCATCAGTTCACCTTGGACGAAGCCCGTGAAAACAATATTTTTGCCGGCGGCAAGCCTGCGGATTTTCTCGCCATATTCGCCCTCAGGCATTTTTCCGGCAATAACCAGTTTCTTATCTGTATCCATCTTCGAATAAGCCTCAATTAGGTAGTGCAGACCCTTCTCGGGCACAATTCTTGCAAGAAACAAAATATAGCTGTTTTTCTCCAGGCCGAATCTTTGTTTGATAATATCCGCTTCGCGTCTTATTATAGGAGTAATGCCATTTTTAACCAACACGGTCTCCCGATTGTACTTTTGTAAAAAATAGTCCTGAACATTTTCGGAAAGAACGATAACCTCGTCCGCAAAACACGCAATCATTTTTTCACCGAATTTCAGATATGCAGTTGCAAGCCTGCTCCACTTCGCTCTTTGCCAATCCAAGCCGTGAACGGTTGCAACAGTGGTTTTACCGAAGAGTTTTGCAATTACAGTCATTACCGACGGGCCGAGCGCGTGATAATGAATTATATCAAAACCGTGTCCCAAAGCCGCAAAAGTTGCCGTGATTGAACCAAACAGCGCATTCAATGCCGGCTTTTTGGGCGCAGGCACACGCCGTACTTCAACGCCTTTTTCGTTGTGTTTGCCTTTTTTTCCGCATCGGTTATAGACAGTTATACTGTGACCCATTTCGCAGAGTCTCGGTGCAAGTTCGGAGACAACAACTTCGACCCCCCCGTCACGCGAAGGGAAATCTTTGTGACCTATCATCGCTATTTTCACGGGACTACCTCCCTTCACGAGTTATAACAACGCGTAT
>CAVDRT010000143.1:0-2459 GCA_963611445.1 bacterium | reverse complement strand
AATTTAAAGAGGTCAATGAGGCATATGAAGTGCTGTCTGACAGCACCAAAAAAGCGCGCTATGACCAATTCGGTCACGCAGGTGTTGACCCGAATTACGGTGCCGGCAACGCAGGCGGTGGATTTGGCGGATTCGGCGGCGGTTTCAGCGGTGATTTCGGCGATTTGGGAGACATTTTCAATTCTTTCTTCGGCGGATTCGGAGGAACCGGCGGCGGTCGCGCGCGCAATACAAATGCACCGAGAAAAGGCGGCGATGCTTCCGCAACCGTAAACCTTTCGTTTGAAGAAGCAGCAAAAGGCTGCAAAAAGACTATAAAAGTCACAAAAATCGAAAATTGTGCAGAATGTCACGGAACAGGTGCCGAAAAAGGCACGGCTGTTAAAACCTGTCCCGCCTGCCACGGAACAGGACAGATTCTCGTCACGCAAAGAACACCTTTCGGTCAAATGCAGACTTCACGCGTTTGCGACCAGTGCAGAGGAAGCGGAAAAATTATTGAAAAACCGTGCAAAGCGTGTGCAGGAAAAGGCAGAATCAAACGCACAAAAGAACATACGGTTGATATTCCTGCCGGTATTGACGACGGGCAGATTATTTCGCTTCGCGGCGGCGGTGACGCCGGAATTAACGGCGGACCGAACGGCGACCTTCACATCAGTGTGAATGTCCGTCCGCACCCGATTTTCGAGCGTGATGGATTTGATGTTTACTGCGAAGTTCCAATCACATTCTCACAAGCGGCGCTCGGCAGTGAAATAACCGTTCCGACTTTGGACGGAAATGTTAAATTTTCAGTTCACGAAGGCACACAGCCGGGCGACGAATTCAAACTCAAGGGCAAAGGTATTCAAAGACTTCGCTATTCGGGTCGAGGCGACCAGTATGTAAAAATCAAGGTCGAAGTTCCGAAAAATCTTACAAAGGCGCAAAAAGAAGCGCTCAAAAAGTTTGACGAAGCCGCAGGAGATAAGAACTACGGCGAGCGCAAAGGCTTTTTTGAAAAACTCAAAAAAGGATTTTAATTTCAAAAACAACAATGGCTGTCACGGATTACATCTTCCGCGACAGCCGCTTTTCATATTAAATTTTAAATCATTCCGAAAATCCAATAAATAATGCCGTAAAGCACACCTGCGGTAATCCCGAAAACGAGGACGGGACCTGCCACCGTGAACATTTTAACGCCGAGTCCTAAAACCTGACCCTCGGTTTTATATTCAATCGCGGGCGACACCATAGCGTTCGCAAAACCCGTTATGGGAACGAGCGTTCCGGCACCTGCAAATTTTGCAATGCTGTCAAAAACACCGATTCCCGTCAGGATAACCGCAATAAAAACAAGCGTAACGGAAACGAGAGCACCGGCTGTGGTCTTGGACATTCCGAACATCATATAAAGATTATTCAAAAACTGACCAAATGTGCAAATCAAGCCGCCCACAAAAAAAGCTGCGGCAAAATCTTTTGCTTTCGGTGATTTCGGCGACGCTTCCTTCACCATTTTTTGATATTCATTCTGGGAAATGTTCATTGTTTAATTCCTCCGTTCAAACATATTTTTGCACGAAGATAAATTAAATATTCCCGAAAAGACAGCAGCCGAAAAACTTTATGTTTTCCGATCGCCGTTTTTTACACCATAATCATTGCAGCGATTGCCGTGACTACCGACGCTGAACAAAAAATCAATAATGCAATTGAGGGAATGTTGAATATAAGCGAAAATCTTCGTTCAAAATCATCATACTCCCAGTCAAAAGCAAACGGTTTTTTCGGCTCTTGCAATTCTTTTTTGCTTTCTTCACTGCTTTCAAATCTTTTAAGCTGCCTGCGATAAATAATAGTGACAACGGTGATATATGCTGCCAACAAAAGCCCGACAACGGCAAAAATCGCCGAAAAAAGTGCCAGTATTTTCCCTGCCTGCTCCATTCAATTTCCTTCTTCCGTTTTTATTTTCCCGTTCTTAATTTATTTATGCGGTCGCGCAAATACGCCGCGTGTTCAAACTCAAGCATTTTTGCCGCCTGTTTCATTTCGGCGGTCAGTTTCTTTATGAGAATTTCTCTTTCGGCTTTTGAAAGTTTTTTGCCCTCAGGTGTCTTATCTTTCGATTTCGGTGTTATTTCAATAACCTCACGCACATCTTTTTTAATTGTGGTTGGAACAATTCCGTGTTTTTGGTTATATTCCATTTGTATCTTGCGGCGGCGGTTCGTTTCGGTTATTGCGCGTTCCATTGACCGCGTAACGCTGTCGGCATACATTATAACCTGACCCGAGGCATTTCGCGCAGCACGCCCCACCGTTTGGATAAGCGAGGTTTCTGAACGGAGAAATCCCTCCTTGTCGGCATCAAGAATTGCCACCAACGACACTTCGGGTATGTCAAGACCTTCACGCAAAAGGTTAATGCCTATCAAAACATCAAATTCGCCGTTTCTGAGGTCTCTGAT
>CAVDRT010000142.1:0-5747 GCA_963611445.1 bacterium | reverse complement strand
GATTATTTCCTTCGGTGTTTTCTTCGGCTTCGGCTTGCGGCTTTTGTTTATCGTCGCTTATCTTGTCTTTATCGCCGCCCACCGTGTTGTTCATAGACCCCATATCGCTGATCTGCAAATCGCCGGCATCTATAAGAGTATCGCTCTTTTGTGTGTCGGAAGTTGAGCCGATTGTTCCGTCAAGCTGTCCGCTGACGCTTTCTGCGCGAAGCAGACAAAATTCTTTAAGTGTTGTGATACCTTTTTCAAATTCTTCATAAGTGCAGAATTTGGTCGGGTCCTTCTCAACATACGGTGCAATCATTGTGTTAACACCGTCGATCATTTCTGAAAAATATCCGCTGTCAAAATAACTTGTAATAAACTCCGAAAGATAATTGTGATACAGTTCCGTATATTCTTCATTATTAAATATCCAGGCAATCATCGGTCTGTCGGATAAATTTCCGCCCGACACCGGAGAATCAATCGGATAATTCACAAGACTTGTCGCGCTGCCCATAGATTGGAAACCGCCGAAGGCAAGGTTGTAATCCCACGGAATCATTTGCAAACGACCGTCTTTTTCATAGAGATAATAATTGTGAATCATCGAGCCGGTGTAACTGTCGAAATTCAAAACAAAGTTATGCACCGCAAAGTAGCGGATAACCGCCTGAACATCAACGGTGTTTCCCAAATCCTCACCATTGCTCAGTTTTTTTAACGCCTTAATCAAACGGGCCTTGTCTGCGTCGGTAATATCCGTTTTGGCATTATCGAATATGTTGGAATAACTGTCGAACTCATCATCGATATATTTCAAAAGCACATCATCGCTGCCGTTTTTGCCTCCGCCGCCGGCATTGCGCTCTCCGCCCTGCATACCGTCGGGCTGTTCCGTTTTGTCGGGCTTTTGCCCGCTTTGGCTGTCGTTTTCCGTCTGCGGAATATCGCTTTGATTACCGTTGTTATTGTTTTGCCCCCGATTGTCGACTTCGGCATTGTTTCCCGATTCGGAATCACCCGAAAACCCGTCCGTATCGAACTTTTCGCCATTACCGCGGCCGCCGCCCATGCTCATACTGTCGGGCTTGTAAAGTTCACCGTAATCCTTGCCGTAATTGCGGCTAAGAAATGATTCTTCCACCCCTTCCACCGCAAGGTAAAGTCCCCAATCTTCGCCGTTTACCGTGATATACGCAAAACTGCAAAGCGGAGAAGCAACCCCCATTTCGTTCATCATTCGGTAGCAGAGATAATCTTTCATATATGTGTTATCCTGAATAATGTTGTTCAGGCACAACTTGTCCAGTCCGTAGTAACTCTTGCTGCTGTCATAGTGGTCAAATTCGATTTTATAACTGTATCGGTCATTGCTTACCTGACTGAGAGAAGTGTTGCCTTTACCGCGAATCGCCACATTTTTGTAAGCTTCGTTGTCTATTACAACGGTACAGTTGTAATATTCCTCGCTTTTGCAGTTTTCGGTAAATTCATCCCAATTGTCCATAATAATATTGACATAATGGACTTTAGATGTGTCAAACAGCGTTTTTTCATATCCCATTGCGGCAGATGTTTTTTTAATCCCGAAATTTTCGGCATTCATAAAAAGCGCCGTCAAAATCAGTGTGAGGGCAAGAATAACACAGCAAATTTTATCAAAATGCCTGTGTGTTGACATAGTGTTCCTCCTTATCCCATATACTCGCCGTTATAACTCACAAGAACTGCGCTGTTCACACCGGGAATGTCGCTCAAAGCGTTGATGAAATCGGTGTTATCGTTTGCCATACGGACCTCAAGATTCAATTCAATAAGGTCTTTGGTTGCAGTCTTGCTCTTAACAACATATTTCTTAACATTGTTTTTAAGCAAATCGACCGCCTTGTTTTCCGCCTCGGAATCGGTGCAGGAAAGGACAACGATATAAGGGTTGATGTGCGGCTTTCTGTTCACAAACACAAGAAGAATCACGCCGATGATAACACTGCCGATGACGGCAAGCGGAATCATACCCGCCGCAAGCACAATGCCGACTGCGATTGACCAGAAAAGAAAAGCAATGTCGAGCGGCTCTTTGATTGCGGTGCGAAAACGAACGATTGAAAGCGCACCGACCATACCGAGGGAAAGAACCACATTGGAAGTCACCGCAAGAATGACCGTGGTTGTAATCATCGTAAGGGCAATAAGGGTTGTGCCGAAACTTGAAGAATACATAACACCCTGATAGGTTTTTTTGTATACAAGGAAAATAAACACGCCGAGTCCGAATGCCAAAGCCAATGCAATCACCATATCGAGAATGCTCACGCTTGCGATGTTTTCCAGAAAACTTGATTTAAAAATGTCGTTGAAAGTCATAATGTTAACTCCTTAATTATCATACTGTTTTTGGTTGTTCAACCGTATATTCTGCATACGGCATATTTGGAAAACGCACCCGTTCGGCAGTTCGGAATCTGAACGGCATCACGGATAATGTCGGGCAGATATTCGTCCCATTTCACCTCAAGAATTATGGATGTATCGCCTGTCGGGACCGTAACACAATCGGCGTTCAAAAAATCCGTGCTTGTTATTCCGGTGCGTATGTTATAATCGAGCGTCACTCTGACATTGCCGGGAGCAAACACAAAAGGCTCTCTGGTATAATCCACAATGGTTTTCGGCCGAAGTCCCTCGCTCATCATCTTGCTGTATAATTCCTGAATCAGCGGTGTGCCGCTTTCGGCAATTAAACCGTAATCGCCGTTTGCGATCGCCTGCGCTTGCTCAAAGGACAATGATGCGCTCTCTTTCAGGCATAAGCCGTTTATTTTGCTTTTCTTCTCCAAATGAATCAAAGCGGTGTCGTTATTATAATAGCGGATACGGAATTTTTCACGGACATTCACGCCGTCGATTTTTTCTCTTAACGCTTTATCCGAAGAATTGTCGAAATACAGGCTGCGAATTAAATACTTACCGTCAACGGCGTGGACATCTTGTTTCATAACGGCAGATAACCGTCGGCGAAGAACAAGCATATCGCACAGGTTTATTTCGTGTTTCCATTCATGTCGGTAGTTCATCGTATCACCCCCTTTCATATTGTTTCGGCACAAAAAAGCCTACTGTACCTTGATGCCGTCATTGTACAGTAGGAAGATTGAAATTTTATTGAAACTTTAATATTGGGGGTTGAGAATTTGCGATTTGTTATCTGTAATTATTTTAAATGTGTGTTCTGTTGACCGACCGCCGCCGAAACACAACAAACAACCCCCGTTATTTTAAACAGGGGTTGTTCAGTTTGCGTTTTTGCGTTTTTATTTCATCATCATACCGATATTTTCAAAAATATCGCCGATTGCCCTTGCGGCTTTTGACGCTTTCTTGCTGACTGCTTTTTTGTTCTTCACAACACAGCAACCGGCAACCGCCGCAGCCATTCCGACAGCCGCGCCTGCAACCGCGCCTCTCATAAAGCACATTGTTGTTTTACACATATTATCACTCCCTATAAATTTTGTTATTATTTTTTTCAAAATTCACGGGAATATACTCAAAATTATGCCTTCAGCGCAACTTCAAAATATCGGAAATTACTTTTTCCGAAATTCGGTCTACCTCCGCAAAGTCGACCGCAGGGGTGTAAAGTTTTTCAAGTTCGTCGTGCAATGATTTTGCCTCAGCCATTGCGGCGGCGGTGATTTTTTCGATTTCTTTTATCGCGCGTTTGTCGAAATTCCGCCTTTCTTTTGAAAGCGCGAGCAGTTTTTCGTCATAAAATCTTTTGGCGTGAATTTTTCTTGAGCGTGCGCCCTGCGACCCCGACGGCTCCGAAACAAGCGCAGTGCCCGCTTCGGGAATCAGCAAATGTTTGAGCCTGCCGCCCGGATTCAACGGGTCGGGGCACACCGCAACATCATAACCGTTTTCAAGAGCCGCTGCTTTGATGTTTTTAAGCAGAATATCCGCCGCCGTACCGCCGCCGTCACAAACCGTTATCACATTTTTACAAACAAGCGGTGCGGTTTTATCGAAAAACATTTTTCCGCGGCAGGTTATCGCATCCAAAAAGCAGACCGTTTCAGTCCCCTTTTTCGGCAGTTTTTTAAGCCGTGATTTTGCAAAATTTCTGCAATAAGAATTTATTTTATCCCGTTTGACCGTCGGCAAAAGCATTTTATGAATATCGTTTTCAAAAGCGCCCAAAATGCTTGTATAGCGATAAACTTTTGAATATGTTTTGCTTATTTTATCCGAAATGCCGATAATTTTTTCGCGGTTTTCGTAAAGCATTTCATTGTCAAATGCGGCACCGAGGTTGACAATTCTTTCCAACGCGCCGATATATGTTCCCTCAACTATGTGCGGTGCCGTGCCGTCCATTATAATCACTTTGAGTCCGGGGGCAATCACGGCGTCAAGCGAATCGGGGTCGCCCGTGCAGGGACTGATTATAACCTTTTCGCCCTTTTCGGAAAGTTTTGCGGCAACCTTTTTCATAAGGGTCGATTTGCCCGTTCCGGGTCCGCCTTTTATTATAAAAGCGCGCCAGCCGTCGGTCGGGTCATAGGCGTTCTCGAACTTCGAGACAAATCCCCTTTCCGAATTGCAGCCGAGGAAAACCTGTGGATAATCATTGAAATTTATCATAAACCGTCACCTTCTCATCAGTTTCAGCGGCGCCACCGCGCCTCTCGGTTTATTTTATTCATTTTTTGATTTTTCGGTCACAAAATAAGCTGCAAACGGCAAAAATTATTGCCGTCTTGTTTTTTTGATAAAAACATGTTAAAATACTTTTTGCGAGTAAGTCAGACGGTCGCGCACCAAGGTGTGAGGAAAGTCCGAGCTTCACAGGGCAGAATAGCGGCTAACGGCCGCCGAGGGTGACCTTAGAGAGAGTGCAACAGAGATATACCGCCGCATTTGCGGTAAGGGTGGAAAGGCGAGGTAAGAGCTCACCGGCCGGCAGGAGACTGTGCGGTCCTGTAAACCTTATTCGAAGCAACGCCAAGTTCGGCAATACGGTTGCCCGCCGTGCTGAGAAAGGCGGCTTGAGCTGTTCGGCAACGGACAGTCGAGACAGATGATCGTCAAATACAGAACTCGGCTTACAGACTTGCTCGCTTTTTCTTTTTGCAGAAAGGATTAAGATTTAAGTTATGGCAGAAATTATCGGCGTTATCAAAGAAGCCCTGACCGACACTTTAAAAACGGTTCCGGTGCTTTTTTTAGCCTATCTTTTAATGGAACTGCTTGAGCACAAAGCAGGTGAGAAAACCACCCGTTTTCTCGCTCGGGTCGGGAGATTGGGTCCCGTCATCGGCGGTGCGCTCGGCGTTGTTCCGCAGTGCGGATTTTCAAGCGCCGCGGCGGGATTTTTTGCCGCAGGGGTTATTTCGCCCGGAACTCTTTTGGCGGTTTTTATTGCAACAAGCGATGAAATGCTGCCCGTTCTCATTTCCGAAAAAGCAACCGCCGGTTTTATTTTCTCGGTTCTCGGAATAAAATTTGTTTCGGCGGTCATTTTCGGGTTTGCGGCGGATCTGATTTTTTCAAAAAGAAATCCGTCGGACGATATTCACCACCTTTGCGAACAGGAGCACTGCTCTTGCGAGCACAACCTCTTGCTTTCGGTAATCAAACACACGCTCAAAATTTCGGGGCTCATCTTTTTGGTTTCGGCAGTTTTGGGGGCGATTATCGACTTCGGCGGCGACAAAGTGATTTCGGGCGTGTTGCTCAAAACGCCGATGGTCGGCGAACTC
>CAVDRT010000141.1:0-3641 GCA_963611445.1 bacterium | reverse complement strand
GTCAAAATTCCTTTTGCGGTGATTTTCTCCTGTCGGTCTCTTTCAAGTGCCGAAGTTCTGAGGGTGATGTTTTGGAGCGTCTCATCCGCAATTTCCAAAACCGATTGAACATTGCTGCCGCCGAGCACCGCAAAATCGCTGTCGTCGGCTGATATTTGTTCCGAACCAAGCGATGCAAGAGACGAATCGAAATCCGTGGATTTTTGGAACAGGTTGTCCAGGGCGGCTTTTGCGTTGTCGGCGCTCAAAGTGTATTTATCGGTGCTGTATTTTACATTTTCGGCATTGAGACTTTCAAGTTTTCCGGCAGCGGTTTCCGCCTTTTTGGCAGCCGATTCCGCGCTGGTGCAATACATTGACGCCTGAAGGGAAGATAGTTCGGCAATGGCGGAATTTTGCTTTATCTCATCAGAGAGGGCGTTTAGTTTTTCGGTGTCGTCGTGGTTTACGGCAACCGAATTGGCGAGTTCCGTCATTCTGGTTTCAAACGGGTCGATCTCCCTCGGATTTATCGGTATTTCGCCTATCGGGGAAATGCCGACTGTAAGGTCAAACGAGCCGCTTCGCGAAATCAAAAGAGGAATTCCGTCTTCAAGTTTGTATCCTGCAATCTGGCAGCGAATAGCCGGCGGACGGAGCGCAGATTGCGGCACGGTATAATTTATTATGTTATTTGTGGGTGTGAGTTTGTCGGAGCACGCCCCGTTTATGATAATTCTGTAATATTCGCAGCCGTCAAAATATGCTCCCGGCGTGATAGAAAGAATGAGTGCGTTGTGCTCGCCGTAATATCCGGCATTATGATTGTCCGGTGTTGCTTTTCCGGCGGCATCTACCGTTATGTTTATGGTTTTCATATTTCCTCCTGTCAAATTGTTTTCATCAGTCGACATAATAAATGCATAAAAAAGCGTTATGTAAACTTATGCAACCAAAAAAGTAATCCACATTTTCCACACAGTTATCCACATTTTTGGGCTGCAAGACCTTAAAATTCGACTTAATCAGCCGTTTTGGGGGAGAAATAGTGTGGAAAACACGGTGGATAATGTGGATTACTCGGTATATGCAAAAATTTCAAACCCTGTTTTTATGTAAATCGTCAAAGATTTGTCAAGTAAAAAAACTGTAACAAATTGACCGATATTGTAACAAAATTTTAACTTCTTTGTCGGCAAAAAATTTTTAAAGCGACCGCAAAAAACTCAAAGTGGTGGTGCACGGAAGGCAGACTGCCGCAAGCGCTGTTGAAAACTCCAGTTTTCCGCAGGTGATTTCGGTCGCAAAAACATTCCCCCGTCTTATCGTATTTGCCACTTTTTCAAACACACGGGCAAGATTTTCGCCTTTTTCGTTTTTCGGCGCATAAATTCTGATGCGAATTTTAATCTCAATTCGGTCGTTGTCTTTTCCGACATACTGTTGCTCGTCCGGGGCTTTCGGCGTCATCGAAAAACTTTCGGGTCCCACGATTATTGTCGTTTTTGTTATCGGCATATCATGCCTTATTCCGCCGAACGCCGTCCTTATGTCCGTGTCGGCGAGATCGGCTGACCTTTTAAGCAGATTTGTGACGATTATAATATCACTGTACACTGTCATACACCCCGTTTCTGTATCGCGGAATTATAACTGCCCTTATATAAAGCGGGTCATTGCCGAGGAACATAAGGTCAGCGCGTTTTATCATATATTTTTGCCCGTTTGCCGCAATCACGGTGTCGGCGATTTTGCCGGTGAAATCGGGTGCCGCGGGTCCTATGAAAAGAAGACAGGTGTTGTCGTGAAGACCGAGATCGTAATTTTCATAGTCAAGGTACATTTTGTTTTGATACCTAAGCGGCTGAATGATAGCGTGTATTGTATAAGACTTTGCGTCCATTGTGACCGTTGCGTCTTTGCCGTATTTTTCGAGTATTGCTTTAACCGATTCGTGTAATTTCATTCCGTTACCCCTTTACCGATATAAATGCGCCGCCGCTTTCTTTGAGCAAATGGCGTATTTTTGTTATCGCGTCATCATACATTTTTTCGGCGGCGGTTATGGCGTCGGCGGTTTCTTTGAGCGTGAGGTCCCCGGCTTTGAATTGCGGAATCGGGTCGAGCCCTTCTTTGAGTTTGTATCTGTAAACCGCAAGGCAGGCGGCGGCATAACAAAGCGAGCCCATATTTTCCGCTGTGTCGGCGTCTTTTTTCAGCATATCAACAATGCTCTCTCCGGCAGAGCCGCAGAAAACAAGGCTGTCTTCTGCGGATGCATCGTCAATAACCGAAGAAAACACCTCTGCAATACGGTTAATATCCAGATGTGCCTTCATCGAAATTCACCTTCTTTTAGACCTTGAGCACGGTGGAAGCGTCGGAGAATATCTTGGCAAATCCCGCAATTGATGTGATTGCCGCGCGCTCAAGCTGGCGGTCTATAAGTTTGTCATAATCAACCGAAATATCGTCGGCAACAACCATTTCGAGGGCGCAGGAAGAATCAAGAGCGATAATTTTGCCGTTTTCAACCGCCGAAGATTTGATTATCTTCGCACCGAGCGGATTGCCGGGGTTACCGGTTCCCGCAAAATTGATTCCGGTGAGCGGATTTTTGAATTCTTCGAGCTGCATAACTTTAAGCATCATATCGGGTGACATAACCAATGTATTCATTGAATAGGGGTCAAGCTGTTTTATAATGCTCAAAAGGTCGGCGTAGGTCAGTGTGCCCGACTTCGCGACGCTTATTGTTTTGGCGGCATTTCCGTTGCCGTCGCCGTTCACCAGCACATCAACGGCGTCCGCAAACTGTTTTCTTGCGATATATGCGCCTATCTGTTTGAGTGTGACGGTGAACAGGTCGATTCTCTGGTATTTAAGCGCTTCATAGGAAGCCACCAACATTCTGCCTCTTTTGTGAAGTCGGACGAGATTTTCCTGGGTTTTAACCGCGGTTTCGGGAATTGCAGCGCCCTCAGCCACGCGGGCAAGGTTCTTGTCGTCATCGCTCGGGATACTGGCGATTGTGCGGTAGTCAAGCCCGCCGACTTTTGTGACGGTTGCGGTGATGTCGGGCAGAAGGTTTGCTTCTTCCACACCCTGCCTGACGGCTCTTGAAACATATTCGGGGAAAAGCGCCGCAGATGAAGAGGTGGAAAAGAATTTGTTAATGCAGTCCGAGCCGCTTCCGCTCACCTTAATGTCAAACCTTTTGAGCTGTCTGCCGAATGCATCCAAGCCCTCAAGCGGTGTTCCGGCATAGTTTTCCGAAGGGTCGAGTTCCTCAAGAATTTGTGAAAAATTCTTGTTGGCTGATGAATACATACCTTTTTCGAGATTTATTGAATTGTATGACATAGTTTTTCTCCTTTTAAAAAAGTTTTCCGAGCGGATTAAAGAATAAATGTGCAAATTTTATCTGTTGTATTAACAGAAAGCACCAAAACTTGTCTGCCGCTTCCGGTCTTAACACCTTTTGTGCCGTTGGCGACAAGGCTCTGATAACCGTGTGAGGGCGCAGTTGTTCCGGTGTAGGGAAGAGTCACCGCACCGCCGACCTGAACCGCAACGGCGTCGCCCTCGTTTGCAAGAACAACACCGCAGATTATGTCATCGGCAGAGGCGGCAGCCACTGTGTTATCGGCAGATACCTTGAC
>CAVDRT010000140.1:0-5702 GCA_963611445.1 bacterium | reverse complement strand
GAGCAGACACAACTACCGAGAAGAAACCCGCAAGGGCGTTGCCGTGGAATATGTTCCGAACGCACGATCGGCATAACAAAAAAGAGCAGGACAACTCCTGCTCATACATACAAAGAGGCACAAAAAGGCAAAAAGAAATCGAGTGTCCTCATCCAACTCTCAGGTTGGTTAAGAACACTCGATATGGTGCGAGTGACGGGACTTGAACCCGTACGTCGTTGGACACACGCCCCTCAAACGTGCCTGTCTGCCTATTCCAGCACACTCGCAAATCAAACGCGCATTTTTAAAGCGCTCAAACATTGTATCATTCCAAAGCCCAAATGTCAAGATGTTTTTACAAGTTTTTCACTTTGGAACGAAAATAATTTAAAAAGCAAGATTGTAAACCTTTAAAATTTATTTGCTTGACAATTGTTTACAAAGATGTTAAAGTGATTGCAAACTATTTTTTGAAAAGGGGTTTACAATCTGATGAAGAAAACAACATCTTTAGTATTAACGGCGCTGTTCACGGCGCTTATTGCCGTCGGCGCATTCATTAAAATTCCTATCCCGAATGTCCCGATAACATTTCAACTGTTTTTCGTCCTGCTCGGCGGAGTGCTGCTCGGCGGCAAGCTCGGTTTTTTAAGCGCGCTGATATATATGGTTTTGGGGCTTGTGGGAATCCCGATTTTCACGGGCGGCGGCGGTTTCGGATATGTTTTTCAACCGACATTCGGTTATATAATCGGTTTTTGTTTCGGAGCGTTGGCGGCAGGTCTTATAGCGCACAAAGTTCCCAACCCGTCATATAAAAGATTGCTTTTGGCGAATTTCTGCGGGCTTATCATCATTTACATATTCGGAATAATCTATTATTGGGTCGTGAAAAAATTCTATGTCGGAGAAGGCGTCGGCTTTTATACGCTTATGCTTTATTGCTTCCTTTTGCCGGTGCCCGGTGATATAATTCTTTGTTTTTTAAATGCGCTTGTCGGCAAAAGACTTATTCCTGTTATAAAAAAGCGGGCTTCAAATTAAGTTTGCCGTATTAAGTCATAACCGTCCGACGCCTGTCATATCATTATACAAAGAAATGATGTGAGCGGAGGAATAAGAATGACCACAACCAGCATTTACAGCGATATATCAGAGCGCACCGGCGGCAATATATATATAGGTGTAGTGGGGCCCGTAAGAACCGGAAAATCCACCTTCATTAAGAACTTTATGGATAAGCTCGTTATTCCGAACATTGAAGGGGACTATTTAAAAGACAGGGCGAATGATGAACTGCCGCAGTCTTCGGGCGGCAGAACGATTATGACCACCGAGCCGAAATTTATCCCCGAAACGGCGGCGAGAATTTGTCTTGACGACAACATATCTTTCAATGTTCGGCTTATTGACTGCGTCGGATATGTTGTGCCGAGCGCGCTTGGATATAACGAAGAAGAGGGCCCGAGAATGGTTATGACGCCGTGGTACAAAGACCCGATTCCGTTTAACACAGCGGCTGAAATCGGCACCAAAAAGGTCATAACCGAACATTCGACAATCGGTCTTGTGGTGACGACCGACGGCACAATAAGCGACATTCCGAGGCAGGAATACGAAGAAGCCGAAAAAAGGATAATAGATGAATTAAAAGCCATAAACAAACCGTTTGTTATGCTGCTTAATTCGGCATATCCCGATTCTTATGAAACCCGTCAGCTGGCGGCTGAACTTTCGGAAAATTACGGCGTTTCGGTTTTTCCCGTTAATTGTCTCGAATTGAGCGACGAGGATATAAAAACAATCTTGTCGGGTGTGCTTTATGAATTCCCGGTGAGGGAAATCAAGATTTCGCTGCCGATGTGGATAACAGCACTCAAAAATGACCATTGGCTCAAAAAAAGTATGATCGACACTCTGAAAAAGACCTGCTCTCAGATCAAAAAAGTCAAGGATATTTACGCTGCCGCGGAAACCGTAAAATCTGCCGAAAACATCAAAGGTGCCGCTGTTACGGCAGTTGACCTCGGAACGGGCACGGGAAAGGTGGCTTTAGATGTCGATCGCGCGCTGTTCTATGGCGTGCTTAAAGAAACGGCGGGGCTTTCCGTCAGCAATGAGCAGGAACTTATGAGCGCAATTATCGAACTTGCCGACCTCAAAAAAGAATATATGAAATTTAAAGGCGCGCTTGATGAGGTTGAAGCCACAGGCTACGGTATAGTAATGCCGGATATTGAAGAACTGAAACTTGAAGAGCCCGAAATTGTCAAACAGGGCGGACGGTTTGGAGTAAGACTCAGAGCCAGCGCACCGTCGATACATATGATGAGGGCGAATATCACCACGGAAGTAAGCCCGATAGTCGGGTCGGAAAAACAATCCGAAGACCTTGTTATGTATCTGCTCAATGAGTTTGAAGAAGACCCGGTTAAAATCTGGGATTCCAATATATTCGGAAAATCACTTCATTCACTTGTGAACGAAGGCCTTCACACAAAACTTGCCCGAATGCCGCAGGACGCGAGAATGAGGCTTCAGGAAACAATAGAGCGGGTGATAAACGAGGGCTGCAACGGGCTTATTTGCATAATAATATAAACTTTATCAAACTTTGGGCGCGGGAGACATTCCCGCGCCTTTTTTGCGGTTTTCGCCGGCGTATGAAAAATAAAAATTTTCGGTCGATTTGATTTGACAATAATTTGACTTTTTGGGGAGGTATAATACAAAGGGATATAAAGTTGAACGGGGTGATGAAAACGGTTACGGTTTATGCCGATATTCTGCTGCTGCTTAATATGATTGTGGACTTTTTTATTATCGCCGTGACGGTGAAGGTCACCAAAACAGGAACGGCGGTGTGGAGAGAAATATTGGGGTCGTTCGTCGGGGCGCTCTTTTCTTTTTACATATTTTTGCCCGACGGCGGGATTTTAATTGAATTGCTTGTGCGGCTGATTGCAAGTGTCACAACGGTGCTTGTTTTCGGGGGATACGGAGGTTTCAAGCCGTTTTTGAGACGGTTGCTTGTGTTTTACGGAATATCTTTTTTGTATGTAGGTATAATGATTGGATTGTGGTTTTTGTTTAAACCGCAAAACCTCGTCATAAATAACGGGGTAGTGTATTTCAATTTTTCACTTTTTTTGCTTATAACCGTTACGCTTGTTTGCTATGCGGCGGTTTCACTTGCAAGGCTTTTGACCAAAAGGGAAGCGCCGATTGCCGAGAGAGTGAGACTCGAATTCGAAAACGGCTCAAAGCATGTGACGGCAACCGCAATTTCGGACAGCGGGAATTCCCTTTGCGACGCAATAACCGAAAGACCTGTGATAATCGTCGACCGAAAACTGGGCGACAAGATTTTCGGAAAAGAAAATTGTCTCAAACTTTTAAAACTCGGAGTTGACTCGGACAGCAAACTCAAAATCAGGCTGATTCCGTGCCGCACCGTCAAAGGGGACGGTTTGCTTGCCGCCGCCGAATGCGGCACTGTTCGGGTGAACGGCGGTCAGATAATAAAACGGCCGCTTGTGGCGGTGACACCCGACCCTCTCGGTGACGACTTCAGCGCCGTGATAAATCCCGAATTGCTGATAAGCTGACGAGGGGCGGCATTTTTTAAAATATGTTTATATTTGCGCCGATTTCAAACGGCAGAACGGAGAATAAATATGAAAATAATAGCTTCAAGTTTCAAAACCGTGTTGCGTTCAATTCTTAAAAAACTGGGGCTTATTAAATCAGTTCATTATATAAACGGCAGCGAAGCGCTTCCGCCGCCGCTTGAGAGGGAAGAAGAGACCCGATTGCTTTCAATGTTCGAAGAAAACAGGGAATATGTCCGCGAACAGTTGATAATCCACAATTTGCGGCTTGTGGTCTATATTGCTAAGAAATATGACGCCGCAGGGGCGGGAATCGAAGATTTGGTTTCAATCGGCACGATAGGTCTTATAAAGGCCGTCAACACATTCAACCCCGAAAGAAACATAAAACTTGCAACATATGCGTCACGCTGCATTGAAAATGAGATACTGATGTATATGCGAAAAAGCCTTAACATAAAAAGCGAAATTTCGATTGATGAGCCCCTCAACACCGATTGGGACGGAAACGAACTGCTGCTTTCCGATGTGCTCGGAAGCGACGGGCACGAGGTTTCTCTCGGCATTGAGCAAGAGAACGAGCGCGAAATATTGAATGAAATGATTGAAAAACTGGACGGGCGCGAGCGCGAGATTATGAGTATGCGTTTCGGGCTTTGCGGTTGTCGGGAACATACGCAAAAACAGGTTGCGGATATTTTGGGGATATCCCAGTCGTATATTTCGAGAATTGAAAAAAAGATAATCGAAAGACTGAAAAATGATATGGAAAAAGCGGTCTGAGGACCGCTTTTGTGCACATTAAAAAATATTTGTTGTCCGCGGTTTTTCGTTTTCTCTGATGTGATGAAGTCCGGCTTTTATACATTCAAGTTCCGAGCGGAATTCCGCCGCCGTTTCTTCGGTTGACAGAGCGCTGAGCCTTGAAATGCCGCAGGTTATTTCGTCGACAGACGAATGGGTTATAAAAAGGGTGAACACGGTTTCGTCCTTTTTCCACTTTTTTGAGAGTTTTTCGGCGGCGATTTTCATTCCTTCAAAATCGTTTTGAGCCGCCGATTGTTCAATGAGTTTTATCTCCCGTGAAACGGAATCGTATTTTTTATCGATTATTGAAAGTTCGGCAATGTATGTTGCCGCTATAATCAAAAGCAAAAAGAGAGATACAATAAATCTTTTCATAAATCTTTATCCTTCAAAATGATATTTGAATTTCCGTTTTTGTCGAGAGTCATTATAAATATATCTTTGATTTCAACTTTTTTGGGTTTCAGGAGAGACAAAATATCCGACTGGTTTTTATCAATCATTTTAAGCCCGTCTTTCACCACAACACCGTCGCTTATCACCAAAAACGGCATTTCCGAAGCGTCAAAATCGCCTTTCAGATTTTCCTGCGTCACGGTGCGTGCTTCGGGTTTGAGCATAACGCTCAAACTTCCGTTGGTTTCGAGAATGGCATATTGCACCGACTCAATGTCGAAAACTTCCTGCCCTCTCAGCACTTCCAGCACATCGGGCGCGGTTACACGCAGTTTTTTAAGCAGTTTTTGGTCAAGTTTGCCGTCTTTTATGATGATGGCGGAACTGCCGTTCACCACACGCCTGACGCCCAAAAATTTCATTGAAAGGAACGAAACAAACATTTCGACGACCACGAGTGAGAAAATGGCAATGATGCCCGTGAGGACGGGGGCGTCCGGGTCCTGAAGCGGCATTGCGGCTATTTCCGAAATCAAAATGGTTATTACAAGTTCACCCGGCTGCAAATCTCCCACTTGGCGCTTGCCCATAAGCCGCACGGAAAATATAACTATAAAATATATGATAACCGTCCTTGCAATTGCTGAAAACATATTTTGCCCCCATAATTTTGTTGTATTTTCTATTGTTCGCCGCGAATGCTTTATTATTCCCGCTTTCCCCGGAGAAAATAAAACAGCCGTGCAGTTTGAATTGAACTGCGCGGCTGTTTGGCAATATACTAAAGTTTTGTTTGCAAGTTATTTTTCATCGGACTTTGGCGTGGCATCGGTGAGAATTTCTTTCACGGACGCGGCAAGACCGGCAACGCTTGCAATTTCGGACGGAATGATGATTTTGGTCGCC
>CAVDRT010000139.1:0-2254 GCA_963611445.1 bacterium | reverse complement strand
ATTGCAAATTCGCCCGTTTCGGCATTCTGAAGTTTTGAGAAAACCGCAACAACATCGCAAATGAGGGCTGCCGCCGCCAAAACGCCCGAAAGCGCGCCGAGAAGGCTGTATGCCACAGTGGTTTTGCCTTTTTGAAGCCTTGTGGGCAGCGGAGTGCTCAAATCGACGACCGAGCCGACATAGCACGCGACAATCACAAGAACAATCGTTTCGGGGAGCATATAAGTCGCGTTATAAATAAATGAATAACCCAAAGCCGCAGCGGTGGGGATTGAAATTCCCGCCCAAACGGTAGCGCCCGAAATAACATGGCAAATATAGCGCAAAATGCAAACGACAATTGAGCCGAGGGTCAGAGCCGCCGCCTGATTTTTAACGGTTTTTCTGAACATTCCGCCGAGACCGCAAACCAGGAAAGCGACGATGTAATCAAGCAAAATAACCGCAATTATGCTTTGCGGTGTTGAAACATAAGAAAGGGTGTTGATTCCGAGCAGCTGCTGGATTATTCCGTAAACCAAGCCTGCCGCCAAACCGCGGCCGACGCCGTAACGGTAAGAAATCAAAATTATCGGGAACATTGAAGCAAGTGTGACCGAGCCGCCGTACGGCAAATCGACCGGTTTTATAAGGCTTAACACCGTGGCAAGCGCAATCATAACGGCACTTTCCACCAAAATTCTTGTTTTTTTCATACAAAAACCTCCGAAAAATAAACTCACCGCACAGGATATACCTTGTGCGGTTTTTCGATTCAATCTCACGGCGGTTTGTTGAAGGCGAAAAAATCTCCCTACGCTGGTATTATCCAAATCAGGTTAAAGGGTTCGGCACAGAGCCGTCTCAGCCGTTTTTGGGGCACCCCTGATATTTTCTGTACGGTGACTTCATTATATCAACATTTTTCGGCAATGTCAACGAAAAAGCGGCTCCTTTCGAACTATTATCGGGCTTTACAAAAAAATGTTTCTGTGTTACAATATTGGGGCGAATTGCACTTTTAAAATCAGAAAACGGTGCGAGGTGATCATTACGGCAGACAAAATCAAAGAAACGGTTGCAAAAAACATTGCGTCGCTCAGAAAACAGGCAAATATGACCCAACTTCAACTTGCAGAGGCACTCAACTATTCAGATAAAGCGGTTTCTAAATGGGAAAGAGGAGAGTCGCTCCCCGATATATCGGCACTTTTGAATATGGCGTCGCTTTTCGGGGTTTCGGTTGACTATCTTGTTTCGGACGACAACGATAAAACCCACAAAAAACGCGCGTCCTACACCAAAAGGCAAAAACGCCGCCATATTGTCATAACCGCGCTGTCGGTTATGCTCGTCTGGCTTATCGCAACGGTGGTGTTCGTCAATATAAATCTCATCATCGGCTTTGCCTGGCGCGGCAGCTGGCTGCTTTTTGTTTATGCCGGTGTTATAAGTTTCATTCTATTGCTGATTTTCAATTCAATTTGGGGGCAGCGGAAACTTAATTACCTGATAATCACATTTTTGGTTTGGAGCATTTTGGCAGCCGTTTATCTTTCGGCGCTTTCATATAATATATGGCTTATATTTATAATAGGTATTCCGGCGCAAATTATTATTTTGCTGTGGTCAAGGCTCAATTAAAAACCCGGGGGCGGTTTGAAATAATTAAAGTTTTTCGGGAAATGCTAATAGCACCAATTCAAATGAGGTGTGAAATGCAAAAACGGAGCAAAAAAGCCTTGCTGCTCGGCGGGCTTTTGGTCGGGTTTATAAACGGACTGTTCGGTGCGGGCGGCGGAATGCTCGCGGTGCCGATGCTTAAAAAATACGGCGGTCTTGAACAGAGAAAAGCCCACATAAATTCAGTCGCACTGATTTTGCCTTTGACGGTAATCAGTGCGGCTTTTTATGTTTTCGGGGGCCGCGTTTCGGTGAAAGATTCGCTTATATTTATCCCACTCGGTATACTCGGTGCCGTGCTCGGGACGACAACAATCAAAAAGATACCCGATTTGTGGTTTCGCCGCATTTTCGGGGCTTTTATGATTTGGGCAGGCTGGCGGCTTATATCCAAATGATTTTTGTGAGAAGCCGCCTGAAAATTTTTGTTTTAGGTGAAATTTTATGAAATATATTCTTATGGCGGCGGCAGGGCTTCTTTCGGGGTTTGTCGGGTCAATGGGTCTGGGCGGCGGCGGTTTTTTGATAATTTATCTGACCGTTTTTCAAAATGTTCCGCAGGTAAAAGCCCAGGGAATAAACCTTCTTTTCT
>CAVDRT010000138.1:0-3545 GCA_963611445.1 bacterium | reverse complement strand
GTCCCATATCGTGACCGGTGTGTTTTCCGTCAACATCGGTGTCGCAGTAAACGCGGATTTCATCGCGGAATTTGCCGCCGAGGAGTTGATAGAGCGGAACGCCGTAGGCTTTTCCTGCCAAATCCCAAAGAGCAATTTCAATACCGCAAACGCCGCCTGCCTGTCTTGAAGGACCGCCGAACTGTTTGATTTTGTGGAAAATGCGGTCGACATTGCAGGGGTTTTCGCCCAAAATTCTGCTCTTGAGCATCAAAGCAAATGTTTTCGACGAAGCGTCTCTGACCTCACCGAAGCCGCTGATCCCCTGGTTTGTGTCTATTCGAAGAATAGTGCAGCGTTTCGGTGCGCCGTCGATATCGACAAAACGCATATCTGTAATTTTCAAGTCGGACGGATTGGAACAAGTGTTAAAATTCATAGTGATTCTCCCTTTTATCTTATTTCTTTTCATCCTCTTGTATTAAAGCAAATAAGTCGTTAAATGTAAACTTGTTTTTTGACAAAAAAGGTTGAAAAATCGAAACTGATTATATATAATTTGTATGTGAACGACGAAAGGGTGAATATATTATGATTTTTTCTGCCGAAAAATTGACTTTCAGAATAATAGATGTTTTAAAAATCAGGCAAACCGGTGTTCGCGGCTTAAACAGAGAACGGCATTTCGGTGCAATATCTTTCAGAAAGCACTCCGACGCCGTGATTAAACACGGCAAAAAGACCATAAAAATGGAAGACGGTGCCGTTTCGTATTTTCCTGCCGATGTTGATTATTTAAGAACGGCAGGATATGACGAAATGATTGTTATTCACTTTGATGTGCTCAATTATTCGGGGAATGAAATAGAAACATACTATACAAAAAACACCGAGAAAATCGGAGAATTGTTTGAAAAACTTTTTGAGGAGTGGTCTGAAAACGGAAGCAACAAATACTATATGGTCACGGCAATGTTTTATGAACTTTTCGGCGAACTTCATCGGGAATGCCGTGAGGTTGAAAATCCGAATTCAAAACTCGCGTTGGCTGCGGCGGATTATATACACAAAAGATACAGTGATTCGGAACTTACCGTCAGCAGCGTTGCCGAAAATCTTTCGGTCAGCGAAGTCTATCTTCGCAAAATATTCCGCAAAAAATTCGGTGTTTCACCCAATAAATATATTTCCGATTTTCGTGTGAAACAAGCCTCTTTTCTGCTTGCGGGCGGGTATCATACCGTCTCCGAAGCGGCGCACCTTTCGGGGTTTGAAGATGAAAAATATTTCTCGGTTGTCTTTAAAAAAGCAACCGGATGTTCTCCTTCAAAATATACATATACATATTACAAAGAAAATTTATCGACTTTTAAAGAATAAGCCGGTGCGGTTGGGCTGATTTGCACGCGGTCTGTATATAATGAAAAAATATTTGAAATATAAATTTCCTTGTGTTATAGTATAATATGTGTAATTAGGGCTGAAACCGGGCGAAACTTGCCCGAATCGGCAAAAAACGCACAACGGATGTGAGAAAATGAAACGGTTTGAAAGCGTTGTTTCGCGCGAAAACCCGACAATCAAAAACATTGCAAAACTTGTTTCTTCGGCAAAGGAACGGCGGCAGCAGTCGCTTTTTGTCATAGAGGGGTCAAGGCTTTGCGGCGAAATTATAAATTCGGGAATAAAAGCGGAAATATTCGCGGTTTCCGAGACGGCGTTTGCAAAAGAAGAAACGGAAGTTTTTAGAATTTCCGAATTTGCCGCGCGTTCAATGATTATACCGGACAACCTGTTTTCAAAAATATCCGATACAAAAACGCCGCAGGGAATGCTTTGTGTCTGCAAAATTCCCGAAATCGCGAAAACCCGGAAAAACGGCGTTTATATTGCGCTTGAAAACACACAGGACCCGTCAAACCTCGGTGCCGTGGCAAGAACTGCCGAAGCGTTCGGAATTGACGGAATGATTGTTTCAAAAAACGGCTGCGACCCGTATTCCCCCAAGGCACAGCGGGCGGGAATGGGCGCGCTTTTAAGGCTTCCCGTTGAAATTGCCGATGATTTTCTGTCATCTGTCAGAAAAAAGTCCGAAAACGGCGCCCGTGTATACGGAGCGGTTGTTGATGACGGTGCTCAAGACATAAAGAAAACCGATTTTTCGGGTGACGCGGTTATTTTAATCGGGAACGAGGCAAACGGACTCACAGATGATGCAAAGTCGATTTGCGACCGCCTTGTGACGATTCCTATGCCCGGAAGAGCCGAGTCGCTCAACGCTTCGGTTGCGGCTGCCGTTTTTATGTGGGAGGTGCTCAAATCTCGCAATGAACAGTAAAGAGATTTACTGGCTTTGGCTTCAATATGTTTTGGGATATGCCGACACGCGAATCAAAGATGTAATCGGAAACTACGGCAGTGCCGAAATTTTTTTCAAAGCGCCCGCCGATAAGTCGGCGGTGTGCCGCCTGAAACCCGCGCAAATAAAGAGGCTCGGTCTCAAAACGCCCGACCGATTTTCCGAAATTTCGGATTATTGCAAAACACACGGGATAAAAATAATCGATATAAGCCAAAAAAGTTACCCTGCAAGGCTCAAAAGCATTGCCGATCCGCCTGCGGTGATTTTTGTCAAAGGCGAAATGCCCGAAATCGACAACGAGCCGGCAATCACCATTGTCGGTCCGAGAAAGCCTGATGAATACGGTGTCAAATCGGCGTTTTCGCTCGGCAGAAGATTAACGCTCGGCGGTTGCCTTGTCATAAGCGGCGGTGCCAAAGGAGTTGATTCATACGCTCATATGGGCGCTCTGTCCGCCGGAGGGAAAACCGTTGCCGTTCTCGGCTGCGGAATTGATGCGGACTATTTAAAATCAAACCGTGAACTCAGAGAAAAGATTTCCGAAAACGGGTGCCTGATTTCAGAGTTTCCGCCCTCTGTCGGGGCTTCAAGAATCACATTTCCGATGAGAAACAGAATAATGTCCGCTCTGTCGCTCGGCACGATTGTTGTCGAAGCCGGTGCAAAAAGCGGCGCGTTGATAACTGCCGCACACGCGGCGGAACAGGGCAGAGATGTTTTTGCAATTCCCGGAAATCCGTCCGATCCCAATTTTTTCGGAACAAACGCTTTGATAAGAGACGGCGCCCGTCCGCTTTTGACCGCGCTTGATGTTTTCGATGAATACATATCGCTGTATCCGGATAAAATTGACATAAAGAAAGCGTTTGAGCCGAAATTCCGTTCGGGCGGCGAGGCGTTTGCCGATGCCGAAAAATTCAGCGGGAACTCGGAAAAACCGTCAAAACCGTCAGGCAGGTCTTTTCGCGGCAAAGACAAATCCGTATCGGATAAACCGACGGAAAAACCTGTGCAAAACACAAAGCCGTCGCCTGCTTCGAAAAGGGAAATAAACAAAGAACTGCTGTCTGACGAAGCGGTCAAATTTTATGAAGGGATAACCGTGTCGCCGTTTTTCATCGATGACATCATTGCAAAAACGGGACTTGATTCTTCCGATGCGATAGGCGCCGCCACCGAACTTGAAGTGCTCGGTGTGATAAAA
>CAVDRT010000137.1:0-6579 GCA_963611445.1 bacterium | reverse complement strand
CATAAAGGGCTGCGGAATACTTTATAAATCAAAGTCCGCCCGCATTTTGCCCACCGTGTTCGGCGGACATCAGGAAAAGGGTCTGCGTTCGGGCACAGAGGCTGTTCCCGCAATTGCGGGACTTTTGGGCGCTGTCCGCGAACTTGATGTAAAAAATACGCTTTGCAAAATGTCGGAACTTAATCAATATGCAAGAAAAACTTTGTCGGAAATTGACGGGCTGCATATCAATTCGGGCGAAAACGCACTTCCGTTTATACTCAACATTTCGCTTGAGGGATACCGCTCCGAAACGCTGCTTCATTTCCTTGAAAGCAAGGGGATTTTTGTTTCAAGCGGCAGCGCCTGCTCAAAGGGCAAAGCAAGTTATGTTTTGCTTGAGAGCCGTTTGCCGCAGCCTTTGGCTGACAGCGCGTTGAGACTCAGTTTTTCAAGATTTAACACAAAAGAAGAAATCGACCTGCTCGCCGCCGCATTGGAAGAAGCCAAAACATCGCTCAGGCGGTCGGGCGGCGGAAAAATCGAAAAGTTACGGAGAAAACATTGATGAAAGAGATAATTTTGATAAAAAACGGCGAACTTGCGCTCAAAGGGCTTAACAGAAGCAACTTTGAGGCGGCGCTCATAAAAAACATTAAATCCGCACTTTCCGGCCTCGGCGCGCTTAATATAAAAAGGGCGCAGTCGACCATATCGGTTGAGCCCGTGAGCAAGGATTACGACTTTTCGGAAGCACTCAGGAGAATGAAAAAAGTTTTCGGAATTGCGGCGTTTCAGCGCGCCGCCGTTGCCGAAAAGGATATGGACGATATTCTCAAAAAATGCGTTCCTTATCTTAAGGAAACATTGACCGAGGCAAAAACATTCAAAGTTGAGGCAAAACGCGCCGATAAGCGTTTTCCCCTCACTTCCCCCGAAATTTGCCGCGCGGTCGGCGGAACGCTCTTGTCGGCTTATCCGCATTTAAAGGTCGATGTTCACAATCCCGACGCCACGGTTATCGTGGAAATAAGGGATTACAATGCTTATATCCACTGCGGACAGATAAAAGCGGCGGGCGGTATGCCGGTCGGCACCGCAGGCAAAGCGGCAATTTTGATTTCGGGCGGCATTGACAGCCCCGTTGCGGCTTATATGATGGCAAAAAGGGGACTGCGGCTCAACGCAATTCACTTTGCAAGCCCTCCGTATACAAGTGAACGCGCCGAACTCAAGGTGAAAAAACTGCTTTCAAAAGTGGCGGAATACAGCGGCGAGATAAGGCTGCAAATTGTTCCATTCACCGAAATTCAGGAGCAAATCGCCGACAAATGTCCCGAAGAATATTTCACGCTTGTGATGAGAAGATTTATGATGCGGATTTCTTCGAGACTTGCGGCGGAATCGGGCTGCGGCGCGCTGATTACGGGCGAGAGCCTCGGTCAGGTCGCAAGCCAAACGCTTTTGGCTCTCGGAACTACCGACGCCGTGTGCGATATGCCGGTTTTCAGACCGCTTATCGGAATGGATAAAGACGAGATAATTGCAATTTCAAGAAAGATAGACACCTTTGAAACATCAATTGAGCCGTATGAAGACTGCTGCACCGTGTTCACCCCCAAACACCCGAGGACTAAACCGACGGTTGAACAGTGTGTCAAGGCGGAAAGTGCGCTTGATATTGAGGGGTTGATTAACCGGGCAATTTCCGATATAAGGGCGGAAACAATCGGTTGAACACGCCTGACAATTTCATCAAATAGGGTACGGTGAATTTTAATGAATGAAGAAAATAAAATAAGCGGTTATTCGGTCACGAAATCTGTGTTTATCGCAGGACTTGACAAAAAAACGGTCATTGCTCGTCTCGGAAAATTGTGGACCGCAAATCGCTCGATTTTGAAACTTGACGAACTCAACGGGATATACCGCCTGTCTTTCACGGCAGACGGTGAGACAAGAGAAGAATGCGAGGAGAAAAGCCGCATTGCGGCGGAGAACATCAGCCACTTTTTTGGGCGGCAGCGTCTTTTCTTCAAAGGACGGAAATTTGGCAGAGACTGTGGTCTCAAAACTCAGACGCTCGGGTCTTACGGTCTCAACCGCCGAATCCTGCACGGCAGGGCTTGTTTCGGCGGCGATAACAGATGTCGGCGGCGCGTCGGAAGTTTTCAGCGAGGGAATCACAACCTATGCCGATGAGGTCAAAACCGAAAAACTCAAAGTCAGAAAAGAAACCATTGAAACATACGGTGCCGTGAGTGCCGAAACGGCGGCGGAGATGTGCCTTAACATCAGGCGCCTCACGGATTCGGATATAGGTCTTTCGGTCACAGGCGTCGCAGGTCCCGCGCCGTCTGAGGGCAAACCGGTCGGCCTTGTCTTTTTCGGACTTTGCGACGGCGAAAGAGTTTTTGTCAGAAAGGCTGTTTTCGACATTGCCGAAAATCACGATACAAGAAAATTTGTGCGCGAGCATGCAGTGGCGCTTATTCTTAATATGCTTAATAATTATCTTGACGGAAAAGACGAATTTCTTGAAAGCGGATCGCGTTTTTCGGGATTTTTGAGCGTCAAGGACGAGCTGGACGGCGCGGTTGCCGAAACAAAATTTGATTTATCTCAACTTAATATTGACGGGGAAGAGACAGACGGAGAAGAATTGTCCGAAAACGCCGACGGCAAAAAGAATAGAAAGCAAAAAGGCAAAAAGAAAGACAAAATTAAAGACGGCAAGCCTGCCCCCCGAAAACATAAAGCCGCAAATATTATCCTGACAGCGGTCGGCATAATCGCCGCCGTGTGCCTGGTGCTTTCTTCGGCTTATATCGCAAATTATTATATCGACAGCGGCAAACAGCAAAATATCGTTAAAGAAGCAAAAACGAAAATCAAAACCGAGGAAACGGCAGCCGACCCCGAAACCGGTGTTTACAACCGCTTTGACACGCTTTTGGCGGAAAACGGAGATTTTGTCGGCTGGCTTAAAATAAACGGAACAAAAACCGATAACCCTGTTTATAAAACCGACAATAACAAGTATTACTTAAATCACAATATGTATAAAAAAGTCAATTCGCACGGGGCGCTGTTTGTTGAGGCGGCGGCGGAACTTACGGCTGAAAAACGCAGTCAAAATCTCACAATATACGGCCACAGTATGAACGACGGCTCTATGTTCGGTCAACTTAAATATTACCGCAAACTTGACTTTTTGAAGCAAAACCCGACAATAAGTTTTGAAACTTTATATTCGCTCGATTCAACATATAAGGTCTTTTCGGTGTTCGTGACCAACGCAACCGCCGACCAAAACGACGGATATGTTTTTGATTATACGATTGCAAACTTCGCCAACAACAGCACATTCCTCGCGTGGGCGGATGATGTGAAAAAGAGAAGTATTTTCGACACAGGGGTCGATATAGAAGCGTCGGACGAGCTTATAACCCTCTCGACATGTGCATACGATTTTTCCGAAGCGAGACTGGTGGTTGTTGCGAGAAAAACAAGAGAGGGTGAAGATCCGTCGGTCGACACCTCCAAAATCACCAAAAACAAGGACGCATTGTTTCCCAAAGGTTATTACGAGAAGAACAAATAAATTTTCGATTTGAGGCAAAAGGGGGATTTTTATGGCTGCGGATTTAAGGCTTGAAATTATCTATTTCAAGCAAAATGCCGATATAGAACTTGAATTCGGGCTTCACGGGGAATATCCGATGCGTCTTTTGACTGCGTCAAGCGACGAGCCGCGGGACTTTCTCAAAAAACTCAAAAGAGCGGTCGGAAGAAGCACGATTATTCTGACAATCGGCGGATTTTCGGACGGTCTCCCCCGAATCCTCGGAAAATCGGTCGGGCTCGAATCATCGGCGGCTGACCGTGAAAAATACGGTATATCAGAGCCCGGCGGCGAAATCATTATGCCGAACACAGCCGTGCCTATCGTAATCAACGGGATTTACGGAGGCTGTGTGCTCGAAAGCGGGGCGCAAAGTATAATAATGCTTTCCGAAAACCGAAAACCCAGGAAGAAAATTGTTTCCTCACTGCTTGTTCCGTATATTAAAGAACATTATAAATTTTATGGGAGATGAGCCTATGAAAACGAAAAAAGCCCTTAAAATCATAACGGTTTTAATACTATGTGTTTGTCTTGCGGCGTCGCCCGATATGATTTCTTTTGCGGCGGCAGGATTTCCCACCACGGGCCGTGTGACTTCCGCCAGCGGAACGACGCTTTATGACGGCGCGGGTTATCCGCCGCACCAAAAAGTCGAATGGATAGCAGACGGAACGGAATTCATCGCTGTCGGAGAAGAATACGATAAAGACGGCGATCTGTGGTATAAAATAAATTACGGTGAGGGTTATTCCAAAACCGCATATATCTATTCGGGGAGATGCAAACTTGACCCTTATGTCGCACCCGATTATGATGACCCGCAGTTTGACAGCCAAATGGAGGCCGAAGGTTTCCCCGAAAGTTACAGAACTTTGCTTAAAAGCCTGCACGCAATATATCCCAACTGGGAGTTTCATGCGCTCAAAACAGGGCTTGACTGGACCGATGTTTTAAACGGTGAGACAAAACCGGCAATAAACCTGGTTCCGACGAGTTGGGCGGATTCATATAAATCATATGAAAGCGGAAGTTATGACTGGAACAGTTCTTCGTTCATAGTTTATGACACGGGCAGATGGGTCAATGCTTCAAGAGAAACCATCGCTTATTATATGGACCCGAGAAATTTTATTGACAGAGATTATGTGTTCCAGTTTTTGTCGCTGGGCTATACCTCTTCCGAATCTGCCGACGGTGTAAAATCCGTTCTTTCGGGCAGCTTTATGGACGGCGCATACCCCTCGGGTAAAGAAGATTCGGGGAGATTTGCAACATATGCCGACGCCTTTGTCGCAGCGGCGAGAGAATCGGGCGTAAGCGCCTATCATTTGGCTTCAAGAGCGCTTCAGGAACAGGGCTATTCGGGCTCGAAATTGGGGCTTGGCACCGTTTCCGGATATGAAGGTTGGTATAATATATTTAACTACGGTGCCTCGGGACAAGGTGCAGATAATGTGCTGAAAAACGGCGCACAGTATGCCAAAAACAACGGCTGGAACACGCCGTATAAATCAATTCTGGGTGCAGCCAAAAATATTGCCTCAAAATACATCGGCAGAGGTCAGGTCAATACATATCTTCAAAAATTTGATGTTGTCGACGGCGGCGACGGATTTTACCGCCACCAGTATATGCAGAATGTGGCTGCCCCGTCAAGCGAAGCGTCAAAAACAAAAGGCGCATTTTCGGCAGAACAATTGAACACATTGCCGCTGTCATTTGTGATACCGATTTATGAAAACATGCCGAATTCCGCCTGTGCCAAACCGCCTGCCACGGGGAACAATAATAACCTTTTAAATTCCCTGTCGGTCGACGGATATTCGATAGGCACATTTGACCGATATTATCACATATACGAATTGGTGGTTGAAGAAAATGTCGACGCAATCACAATTCGTGCTCAAAAAGCCGATTCGGGCGCCACGGTGAGCGGCGACGGCACAGTCAGACTTAATTACGGCGATAACACATTTCCTGTGACGGTCACGGCAACCAACGGGGTTTCCCGTACGTATAACTTATATGTACACCGCAAAGGCACGGGAGGTGTGCCGCCCGTTGTCACAAGCCTTTATTATTCGGTGGGTGACTATATAACCGGCATAACACCGGGCACGGGCGTTTCCGATTTTCTTAACAATATTTCTTCGGATAAAGGCAGCCTTTCGCTTCTTAATTCCGCAGGTGCCGCCAAAACTTCGGGCACTGTCGCAACCGGCGATTTGCTTTCGGTGACCTATGACGGCTCAAAAACGCTCAAAATCCCACTCGTTATTTACGGCGATATAAACGGCGACGGCGTCATCAATACGCTCGACTTGCTCAGAGGACACAAGTATATTTTGGGGGCCGCGGGTCTCGACGCCGCTTCGCTTAAAGCCGCCGATATGAATAAGGACGGCGTGTTTAATACGGTTGATTTGCTCAGAGGGCAAAAATACATTTTGGGTTTGATTGCGGATTTGCAAAAATAATACTGCGTTTTGGGCTCGGCTCACGCCCCGCCTGAGGTATAGGAGAGAATTATGGGGAAATTCAAAAAGTTTATTTCTTTTTTCTTGATTTTGGCGGTCTTGTCATCTTTTGCGGTGTTCACCTCTTCCGCCGCCACAGCTTCAATCGGGCTGTCGGCGTCTTCGGCGACTGTCGGCAGCCGTATAACCGTCACCGTTAACTTCGGCGGCTCGGACATCGGCGCAACCGAGGGAACGCTGACTTACAACAGCGCTGTTCTCCGTTACGACGGCGGTACCGACACCGCAGGCGGCAGTGGCTCTGTCCACCTTTCGGATTATTCGGGGAAAACATCATACAGTATCTCTTTTTCGGTCATCGGCTCGGGCACTTCGGTGATACGCCTTTCAGGCGCGTCGGTCTGGAATTGGGATGAACAACTTTTGGGTAATCCGTCGGCGTCGGCTTCTTTCACAACCGTTTCAAGCGGCGGACAAACCGGAACATCGTCACAA
>CAVDRT010000136.1:0-4220 GCA_963611445.1 bacterium | reverse complement strand
GCGGTTTGGCGTCAACCCCGGCAATGTTTATGTCAACCATACATACAGACGCTGACGCATCAATCCAAATAACCGCATCACATCACCCTGCCGACCGAAACGGGCTCAAATTCTTTTTGCCGAGCGGCGGGCTTGACTCTCCCGACATCAGCAAAATAATCGATTATGCCGAAAAGCCGCGCGAAATTGAGAAGTGCGAAAGAGGCGAGGTCAAAAAAATCGATTTTATGTCAACCTATTCCGCAATTCTCCGAAAAATAATATGTGACGGTTTCGGCAAGTCGGAGGAGGAAAAGCCGCTTTCCGGTTTCCACATTGTGGTCGACGCAGGAAACGGAGCCGGAGGATTTTATGCCGATAATGTTTTAGCAGCGCTCGGTGCCGACACAAGCGGGTCCGTCTGTCTTGAGCCTGACGGAATGTTCCCGAATCATATTCCGAATCCCGAAAACGAAGAAGCGATGCAAAGCATAAGAAATGCGGTTTTATCATCAAAAGCCGACCTCGGCGTAATATTTGATACCGATGTTGACAGGGCAGGGTGCGTTGATTCGCGCGGCGATGAAATAAACCGCAACCGATTGATTGCGCTTTCCGCCGCAATTGTCACAGAAACCAACCCGGGCGCCACAATCGTGACCGACAGCGTCACAAGTTCGGGGCTTAAAGTGTTCATTGAAAAAAACCTCGGCGGACATCACCACCGTTTCAAAAGAGGATATAAGAATGTAATCAACGAGGCGATAAGGTTGTGTGAGAGCGGAATTAACGCGCCGCTTGCCATTGAAACTTCGGGTCACGCCGCGCTTAAAGAGAACTACTTTCTCGACGACGGCGCATACCTTGTGACTAAAATAATAATCAAAACAGTGAAACTCAAAAGAGAAGGCAGGACGATTGACGACCTTATTTCAGAACTCAAAGAGCCTGCCGCTTCAAAGGAACTTCGCTTTGCGATTATTCCCGAAGATTTCAAAAAAACAGGCAATGAGATTATTGCTGCTGTCGAAAACTACGGGGTGGAACACGCCTGGAACATTGCCGACGATAACCGCGAGGGCATAAGAGTATCTATCGGCAGCGGTTGGTTCCTTTTAAGGCTCAGTGTTCACGACCCGATTATGCCGCTCAATATCGAAGCGGACGACCCCTCGGATATGCCTTTGATAGCGAGGTCGGTTTTTGAGGCTGTAAAACCATTTGAAAAAGAACTTGATTTAAGTCCGCTCACAGTATATATCAAAAGTTTTAAATAAAATCGCAAAAAAACACGGGCGCAACCTGATTAAAGGTTGTGCCCGTTTGTTCTGCCTTATTGTGTTTCGGACTTATTTGGGATTGACTTCATCAATTGTGAGGTGATAAACGGTATTTCTTATCGGCTCACCGTGTTTGTCTTTTATAATAAGTCTCACAGAGAAATCTTCGTTTTCGGCTGCTTTTGTGTCGATAACAATGCGGTTAACACCCGAAAGCATTGTGAATTTGCCGCCTTTTTTAAGGTTTTCGCCGTTTATCCATAGGTCGGCGTCCGCATTTGCGGTCATATCCGCCGAGGCTTCAACCTGTGTTTCTTCGCCGAGATAATCGGCAAAACAGGTGAGGAAAAGCCGCTCGTTTTTGCTTTGCGGAACGGTGACAAAACCGTCTGAAAGGTTTTTCTCAATTTTTCTCATCCAACCGTAAAGCCCCTCGCCCAAATTGTTGAGCGAATATTCTTTATCGGTATAATATTCAAGCGCCGCGGTATAGTTTTTATAAGGCGGGCAGGGGAGCGTCATAAAACTGTCAACCGCATAATCTTTGTCGGTCTTGCGGTAAGAGAATATGTCACCCGTGATATTGCAGCCGAGATTTGCAAACATTCTCGAATATATGCGAATATCCTTTTCATTATCGGGGTCTGTCGCGATTTGTGAGAGAATGATATTCCCGAGACCCAGTGAAATCTGATGTAAATAAGTCTTTTCCTCTTGCTTATTTTCCGCGTTCATACTCACAAGCGGTATGATAGCATATTCGTCCGCACAACCCCTGACATAATAATCATACCACGGAGTTCCCGTAATGCTTTTTGCAAGCGGGAGACCGTTTTCGGCGCTGACGGTGTTTTCGGCAATGATTGAATTGACAACCTGCCTCGGCGACATCGGAACTTTTTCATATTGATAAAAATCAACAACTGAGATGTTGTCGGTCACACCGTGGTCAATGCTTGCAATGTGATATGTAGGTATCGTTTCACACGAGATTTCCGTTTCGCAAAGTCTTGAAAGTGTTTCCGTTTCCGCCCCGGTGAACGGCAAAATAAACAGAGTGCCGCCGTTTTTCACAAACAGTTTGATGTTGTCAATGTCCCTTGCGGAAATCATATCCGCGTCGGCTATTATGACATTGTTTCTGTATGTGTTCGTGTAGGAAATCGGTTTGTATTCAAGTCCGCATTTGTCGAGGAAAAGTTTGGTTGAATCGTGGACAACCGTGGCGGTTCTTCCATTATCGTGCGACTGTGAAAGTGCCGCGTATTGCAGGATATTGCGCAAAAGCACACAAGCTGCCGGAACGAGAGCAAAATTTTTGATGAGTTCCAATTGGTTGAAAATCATTCTGCCTTTTTTGAAACCGTATTCAATCAGGGGTGACCAAAGGTCTCCGCCGTCGGCATAATCTCCTTTTGCACATTCGAGAACGAATTTTATATCGCCCTTGACAGGTTTCACAAACGCGGCGCTTATGATGGACTCGGGCCGCTCTTCGATGACGGTGGGCGCCCAGAACATCAAATCTTCGTCGCTCAGACCTTTGAGAATACCGTGGCTGTAATCACCGGCGTGCGCCGAGAAAAATTCTGAATTATAAAGCGAGAGGTCACCGAGTGCAAAACGGTCCTGCTCAAGGCAGACAAGAACACCGCCGTCCGAAACATAGTCTTCGAGAATCATTTGACAGTCATTTGCATTGTCGTTGATTCTGTCACCCAAAATCAGCACATCGGGCGAATAAACGGTGGCGTCGTCAATTGTCGAAATTCTTGAGCAATTCGGAAGAAGCCTTTTTACTATCTCATATGTTTCGTCACTGCCGTAAAATGCGGGCTTTGAGTTTATATCAACAGGCGTCGACTTGATCGAAGACGGATAAATACTGTATTCTTTTGTCATTCGGTGAGCAAGTTCGTCTTCGTGAAAAAGCGAAGCGGTGAGCGTGATTTTTGATTTTGCACTCACTTTGGTTTTGGGAATTGTCAGTTTCCACTCAAAGTGCTCTCCAGGTTTTGCGCGGAATGAGAAATTGTTTTCGGCAATGATTTCATCACCGAGGGTCAAAGAATACACAACCTTGCAGTCGTGTGCGCGCCGCGTGTCATTGTATATATCAAATGTTCTTTCAATATCTTTGCCGTCAAAGAACGAGGAATCATATTCGCGTCCGATTATCGTGACAGGTTTAAAGGACGAACTGATATATTCCATTGCGGGATTCGGGTTGTAAATCGGATACTCGCTCAAAAGTCCGTTGTTCACGGTGAGGGAGTATTTTTTTATGGTTTTCGGTTTGACGCCGAATGACTCAAAATTATCCCAGTTGAGTTCAATGTCTTTGTCGGGGAAACTTGTTTCAAAATAATAGGCGAAATTGAACACCGAAACGCCCGAAACATCTTTGCGTCTTGCGTCTTCAACATAAAGCTGCTCTTTTTTGGCAAAGCCTATAAATGTGTCATAAACATTGCCGTAGGCGCAAAGACCGTTGTAAGCCGAGGCGTTTTGAGGGCAGACATACCACAATCCGCATCGCTCGCCGATAACAAGCGGGCGTTCTCTTGTCCATTGTGCAAATGTGCCGTCGATGTTATAGTGATATGTGTCGATTTGGGTTTTGTCGGAGGCGAGGAGCCTGTTGTCACCCTCAAGAATTATTTTCCTTGTGCCGTCAAGTTCCGAAACAATATTCATAAATTCCGGGATATGTTCTTTAAATTCATTTCTGCCGTCCACCCAGCGCATTTCGTTTTCAATGCTCCAGAGAATGACCGACGGGTGATTTTTGTCGCGGTTTACAAGGCGTTTTATGTGTGCGCGGCAACGGTCGAGGAAAATGCTGTTCCCGGCATACATTGATTTTGAAGAGCCGTAGATTGCCGTTTCGTCAACAATCAGCATACCGGCTTCGTCTGCGGCATCAAGATAATATTCAGGATACGGCTCGGCGTGCAGTCT
>CAVDRT010000135.1:0-3474 GCA_963611445.1 bacterium | reverse complement strand
CAAATCAGCCGTATGAACGGGATTGAAAGTGGTGTTGTCCGCATCGGAACATTTTCAAGCGTTGCCATAAACCGACTGCCGAATATCTTTTCAAAACTGCAAAACGATTACCCCGGCATTGAATTTGAAATGCTGCTCGGCAATTACGGCGAAGTTGAACGGTGGATTGATGAGGGACGGGTGGACCTCGGGTTTTTGCGGCTTCCCACACTGCCGAAATTTGACACGATTTTTCTCGAAAAGGACGAATACAAGGTCGTGCTGCCCGAAGGACACAGGCTTGCAAAAGGGGAAACCGTTGCGATTGAAGATTTGAACGGCTGCCCTTTTTTGCTTTTGGAGCACGATGGAAAAACCGAAGTTTCTGACCTTTTGGAGCGCTGCGGGGTGCAGCCCGATGTCCGCTTTACGATATGGGAAGATTTCGCAATTATGGCTATGGCTGAAAAAGGTCTCGGTGTCGGAATATTACCGGGCTTGATTTTGCGGCAAATTCCGTATAAAATTGAAATACGCCCGTTGAAAGAGCCCTATTACCGTTCAATCGGTGTGGCGATGAAAAGCCGCAAACATTTAACCCCCGCCGCTGAAAAATTTATTGAATATTTGACGAACAGGGCGGATTTTTGAAGTCGGGCATTAAAATCCCGGAGTATCGCAACCCAAAAAATTGAAAGATTCGTTCACCAAGGGCAACGCCGATGAATTTGTTGGATTTTTGTGCCGTAAAGGAATCGGGATTTAACCGAAAATTTAAATCATTAAGATGGGGATTAAAATGATAGACTTCGGGATAATTGCAGACCGCGCGTATATTGCCGCCGTCTGTCATGTCGGCGATTGCGGCGGCATATCTTCCGTTGATTTTTGAGGTGCGTTATGACATATATAAAACATTTTCAATCGCCGCTCGGCGATATATTGCTTTCGGCAGATGAAAAAGGCCTCACCGGACTGTGGTTTGACGGAGAAAAATATTATGCCGATAATCTTCCGCCCCGACATACGGAAAAGGAGACCCCCGTCCTCTCGGCGGCTGAAAGGTGGCTTCAAATCTATTTTGACGGGAAAGAGCCCGATTTCACACCCCCGCTGCACCCGATAGGCTCCGAATTCAGGCGTGAAGTGTGGGATATTCTTTTGCAGATACCTTACGGCAAAACGGCCACTTACGGTGAAATAGCCGCCCGCATTGCGAAAAAACACGGCATTGCGAAAATGTCGGCTCAGGCGGTCGGCGGCGCTGTCGGGCATAACGAAATTTCAATCATCATTCCCTGCCACCGCGTTGTCGGCGCAAACGGCAATCTCACGGGCTATGCCGGCGGAATTGATAAAAAAATCAAACTGCTCGAAATTGAAAAGAATAATATGAATAACTTTTTTGTTCCGAAATAAAAAGAACGCCCCCTGCCGCTTTTTTGTGCGTTTTGCCGTCGGAGAAGATATTCCCATTGGTTCCTTTGTGAAACTAGATGCTAGATGTTAGATGCTAGACGCTAGACACGGCAGTCATTGGTTTTTGCGTTTTGCTGTCGGCACAGAAATTTCCAACAGCGCCCCTTGTCAGGGGAGCTGTCGCGCCACGCCGCGACTGAGGGGTAGTATCTAACATCTAACATCTAATATCTAATATCTAACATCTAACTTGTTATGCAGATTATGTAAAATCACCAAAAAGCATTGACTAACTTGACGCGTAATACTATAATAGTTATAATGCTTATTCAATTTTTTTGCTTTTAAGGCGTGCGGAGTTCGACTCTCGCCGGCCTAACCGAATTGAGGGATAAAATGAAAAAACATACGGATTTAAAAGGCAAGGAAGTCTATGCGGCTTCCGAGCGTTTTAATTTTGTGGCGCTCCTTTTGATAATTTACGACGCAGCGGCGTCGATGGGCGCTTATTTTTTGGCACTGTGGATAAGGTTTGACTGTCATTATACACAAATACCGTCTCACTATATCTCGTCGTGGTCGAAATTTGCGCCGTTTTATGCCGCCGCGTGCATTTTGGTGTTCTGGATTTTCAAACTTTATCAAAGTGTTTGGCGGTTTGCGGGTTTCACGGAACTTAAAAGAACTGTTCTCGCAACGGGACTTATGGCAGTGATTCATATAATCGGAACGGTGGCGTTTGTCGAGCGTATGCCGATTTCTTATTATATCGGCGGTGCGGCATTCCAAATGATATTTGTTCTGTTCGTCCGCTTTGTCTATCCTTTTATAACGCTTGAAAGAAACAAAAAAAGTGTGAACGGAGCCGGGCGTGTAATGTTAATCGGCGCGGGCTCGGCAGGCAGGTCTATTCTTCGTGATTTGCATACCACCGACAAACTCAATGATTTTGTTTGTTGTATTATAGACGACGACAAGAACAAATGGGGCAAGTTTATCGACGGCGTGAGGATTATCGGCGGCAGAGACGCGATTCTTACGGGCGTTGAAAAATACCAAATTGACAAAATTTATCTTGCGATTCCGAGCGCGTCAGCAGAACAGCGCAGAGATATTCTTAATATTTGCAAAGAAACAACCTGCGAATTGAAAAATCTTCCCGGAATTTATCAGTTTGTGAACGGAAACATAACTGCTGATTTTATGAAAAGCGTTGCCGTTGAAGACCTGCTCGGCCGTGAGCCTGTCAAGGTCGATATGGGAGAAATTTATCAGTTCATTAAAGGAAAAACAATTTTGGTGACAGGGGGCGGCGGCTCAATCGGGAGCGAATTGTGCCGTCAGATTGCGTCTCACTCCCCGAAACAACTTATTGTTTTTGATATTTATGAAAATAACGCTCACGCCATTCAACTGGAACTTGAAGATAAATATCCGCAGTTGAATCTTGAGGTTTTGATAGGCTCTGTCCGCGACAGCCGCAGAATTAATCAGGTTTTCGAAAAATACAAGCCCGATGTCGTTTATCACGCAGCGGCTCACAAACATGTGCCGCTGATGGAGGGAAGCCCCTGCGAATCAATTAAAAACAATGTGATAGGAACATACAAAACCGCATTTGCGGCAATGATGAACGGCTGCAAGCGTTTTGTGCTGATTTCCACGGACAAGGCGGTAAATCCAACCAACATAATGGGTGCTTCAAAGCGCATTTGTGAAATGATTATTCAATCGTTTGACAGGAAAATCAAAGAAGGGCGTGCAAACGAAATTATGCCGCTTTATGCTCATTGTGATGATGAAGACGGAAATATGCACGGTATCGCGGCGGCGGAAGAAAACCCGAAAACCGAATTTGTTGCGGTGCGTTTCGGAAATGTTCTCGGCAGCAACGGCTCGGTCATTCCGAGATTTAAAGACCAAATCGCCGCAGGCGGTCCCGTCACGGTGACCCACCCTGATATAATCCGCTATTTTATGACAATTCCGGAAGCGGCATCTCTTGTTTTGCAGGCAGGCACATACGCAAACGGCGGTGAAATTTTCGTGCTTGATATGGGCTCACCCGTTAAAATC
>CAVDRT010000134.1:0-4456 GCA_963611445.1 bacterium | reverse complement strand
ATATATATCTTGCAAAAGCATATATCCACAGATTTGAAGAGCCGCCGATTTCGGGCGGCGGCGGTTCGGGGACCGTCTTTTTCAGCGGCTGTAATCTCAAGTGTCGGTTTTGTCAAAATTATGAAATAAGCCACAGCCGTTTCGGCAAAAAAGTGAGCGTCGACCGTTTGGCGGAAATTTTTGAGGAACTTCAAACCAAAGGTGCGGAAAATATCAATCTTGTAACCCCGACGCCTTATGTCGACAAAATAATCGAAGCACTGGAAAAAGCGCATTTGTCCGTTCCCGTGGTTTATAACTGCGGAGGTTATGAAAATCCCGAAACTATCGGACGGCTTAAAGGATATATTGATATTTTTATGCCCGATGTAAAATTCTTTTCAGACGCCGCGGCGGTTAAATATTGTTCGGCACCCGATTATTTTGAAATTTCGCTCTCAGCCCTTGAAACTATGGTTGAATCCGTCGGAAAACCCGTATTCGGGGAAAACGGAATGTTAAAAAGCGGCGTGATTGTGCGCCATTTGGTGATGCCGACGCTTTACCGCGATTCTGTTAATATTCTGCAAAAACTTTTTGAAAGATTCGGCAACGACAGTTTTCTTCTGAGCATTATGAGTCAGTACACCCCGGTCGGCGATTTAAAAAACCTTGATGAAATCAATCGCAAAATTACAACATTCGAGTATGAAAAGGTCGTTGACGTAGCCGTCCGCCTCGGATTTAACGGTTATACACAGGAGCGCTCAAGTGCAAACAGCAGTTATACACCCGCATTTGATTTGTCAGGCGTTTGATTTTTTGATAAATCACAAAAATGTTAAATTTCCTATTGACTAACCGACAATTTTGTGCTAATATAATCTCTGTTGTCAGAATGCAGGTGTAGTTCAATGGTAGAATTCCAGCCTTCCAAGCTGGTTACGTGGGTTCGATTCCCATCACCTGCTCCAAACCGACATTCTCATACGAGCAATGTCGGTTTTACTTTGAAAACACAAATAAATTTGAATTTTTGCTTGATTTTTGTTTGTGTTTGTGTTATTATATTTTGGCAGTTTAAAATATGCGCTGATAGCTCAGCTGGATAGAGTGTCTGACTACGAATCAGAAGGTCGGGGGTTCGAGTCCCTTTCAGCGCGCCAGAAAAATCCTCATTCTTTCGAATGGGGATTTTTGCTTATGTACTATTTCAGCAGAATCATTGACTAATCAGCTGTTATGTGTTAAAATAAACTGGTTATTTGCTATGTTGTTTTTTGCAAAAACAACATTAGTTTGGTCATTATCCACCAATAAATCAGTACATAGTTTCTTTGTACGAAAAAAGCGGAATTTACAAGTTGCAACTATACAGAAAGGCTTGTTTAAAAATATGGATTTCAAGGCGTTTGATAAAAAAGTGTGGCTTGCTACACCGACAATGCACGGTGAAGAACTCAAGTATATGACCGAAGCATATGAGACTAACTGGATGTCTACGGTCGGCGAAAATATTGATGAGGTTGAACGCATTGCCGCCCAAAAGGCGGGAATGAAATATGCTGTCGGACTTTCGTCCTGCACTGCCGCACTTCATCTTTGTGTGAAATCTGCCGGAGAACGGCTTTACGGAAAACCTGCAATCAGCCACGGGGCGTTGGAGGGCAAGCGCGTTTTCTGCTCCGATATGACTTTCGACGCAACGCTGAATCCTGTGGTCTATGAAGGCGGTATCCCGGTATTCATTGACACCGAAGCCGATTCCTGGAATATGGACCCCGCCGCGCTGGAAAAGGCATTTCAAATCTATCCTGATGTGAAACTTGTTGTTTATGCCGAACTTTATGGCTTTCCCGGACGGGTTGATCTAATCAAGCAAATTTGTGAAAGGCACGGTGCGCTTTTAATTGAAGATGCTGCCGAGGCAATGGGCGCAACGCTGAACGGCAGGCAATGCGGCTCTTTCGGGGATTATTCCGCAATCAGTTATAACGGAAACAAGATTATCACCGGCTCTGCCGGCGGCTGCCTTTTAACTAACGATATTGAGGTTGCAAACAAAGCGCGCAAATGGTCAACACAGGCGCGTGAAAATGCACCGTGGTATCAACATGAAGAGGTTGGCTACAACTATCGTATGAGCAATGTGGTTGCCGGCGTCATACGCGGGCAATATCCGCATTTGGAAGAACATATCGCGCAGAAAAAGGCGGTCTATGAGAGATACCGCGAAGGGCTCAGTGATTTGCCGATAACAATGAATCCGATTGTGGACGGCGCTGTGCCGAATTATTGGCTTTCCGCTTTGGTTATTGACAAAGAATATATGTGCCGTCAGGTCAGAAACGATTCCGAGGCTCTTTACATAAAAGAAAAAGGCAAAACCTGCCCGACGGAAATTTTAGAAACGCTTGCAAACCTTAACGCTGAGGGCAGACCTATCTGGAAGCCTATGCATATGCAGCCGATGTACCGTATGCACGACGCCGTCGGAAAAGACGGAACGCTTCGCTGCCGCACAAATGCCTATATCGCAGGCGGTGTTCAGGATGTCGGTGCAGATATTTTTGAACGCGGTTTGTGTTTGCCGAGCGATAATAAAATGACGGCAGAGCAGCAGCAAAAAATTATTGAGATTATTAAAAAATGTTTTGAATGACGGAGAATTGCAGATTTAATTGCAGCCGGATTGTGGAGTTGTATCAAATGAGTGTGAAAATTTCAACCGCCGAGAGGCAAAACGGCGAGTGCAGGAAAATTCTGCATAAACCATATGGACCGTATGAAAGGTTTATTAAGCGCCCGCTTGACTGCTTGCTTTCCGCTTTGGCTCTCATTGTTTTGAGCCCTTTGCTTCTTGTTATATCCGTTCTTATAAGGATAGATATGGGAAGCCCGGTGGTTTTTAAACAACACAGAGTTGGGAAAAACGAAAAAGAATTCGTTATGTATAAATTCCGTTCCATGACGGACGCAAGAGACGAGAACGGTGTTTTCCTTCCCGACGACCAACGGATTACGAAACCCGGGGCTTTTATCAGGAAAACATCAATCGATGAACTTTTAAGTTTAATCAACATTCTCAAAGGTGATATGGCAATTATCGGTCCGAGACCGCTGCCGACAAGATATTTAGGGCGTTATACCGAGGAACAGCGGCGCCGTCACGAGGTCAGACCGGGACTGTCCAATCCGTCGACTGCAAACGGCAGGAACAATCAGACTTGGGAAAATCAGTTTGAGGGCGACATTCGGTATGTTGACCATATATCATTTCTCACCGATGTTAAAAGTCTTGTCGATACCGTTAAGGTTGTTTTTAACCGCGACGGCGCAACTGCAGATGACGGCGGCGCCCGCGGAGAGTTCATAGGAATTGCAAATGTTGAAGACCTTCAAACAGATGACGAGGGGAATTATATGAAATTGTAGGAGGCAAAAATGCGCGGAAAAAGAATGTGGCAAACTTTGCATATGTATGCAACGCTGAGTTCGCAAAAACGGACGAATTACCTCAAGGAACAAAAGATATTCGCTGCAATAGGGGAAAACTGTTCAATTATGGACAGAAAAATCCCTCTGTATGCAGGTCTTATAAAAATCGGAAACAATGTGCATATTGCGTCAAAGGTCGATTTTATCATGCATGATATTACCCACGTAATGCTAAACGGTATTGCCAAAATCGGGGGGGTAATTAAAGAGAAAATCGGCTGTATTGAAATCGGCGACAATGTGTTTATAGGTTCTAACACGACAATACTCGGAAATGTCAGAATAGGGTCAAATGTCGTTGTCGGCGCCGGAACACTGATAAACAAGGATATTCCCTGCAACTCGGTTGTTGCGGGAGTTCCGGCAAGGGTTGTCGGAACATTTGAAGATTTTTTAAAAAAACGCTTAACCGAAGAAACCTATCCCGATGAATTTCGGGTATCGGGCGAAGCCGTGAACGAACAGTTTGCGAAATGGTTATGGGATAAGTTTTATGAACAGAGGAAACAAAAATGAAAAAAATCTATATTGTGGGAGCAGGCGGCTTCGGCCGGGAACTGCTCTGGTGGATTAAAGATATCAATAAGATAAATCCCACTTGGGAAATCGCGGGTTTTTTGGATGACGACCCCCACGCATTGGACGGCTATCGGTGCGATTACGGTGTGGTCGGCGGTATCAAGACCTGGCAGCCGAAAGAGGACGAGGAGTTCGCTCTGGCGCTTGGGTCTCCGGCGCTTAAGAGAAAAATAGCGGCTTTGCTGAAGGCGAAAGGCGCCAAATTCGCGAGCATTATCCACCCGACGGCAATGCTTTCCGAGTTTGCCGATTACGGCGAAGGCTTTATAATGTTCCCGTATTCTAAACTGTCGGCTAATTCAACCGTCGGAGATTTTGTGACGCTGCTTTCATCGCCGATAGGGCACGATACGGTAATCGGAGATTATTCGGTTATAAGCGGAAATTGTAATGTAGTAAG
>CAVDRT010000133.1:0-3062 GCA_963611445.1 bacterium | reverse complement strand
CCCGAACGCTGAATGACAACATGGTCGTCATCGGCGGAAATTATTGATTTGACGCCCGACGCGCCGATGGTATCGCTTTCCTCATACATCAGCATTGTTTTACCGCCGCGCACGGAGAGCCGTCCGTCGGTTGTGAGTTCAAAAGTTTCAACATCGCCGTTTGACTCAATCGACGAAGTCAATTTTATAAAAACATCTTTCAAAGCAATCACCTTCAGAGTGTTATGCGGCAAACCGAATCGCCTATATCCGAGCCGAGAAGTATCGAAGCAACTTTTGAAAAGCCCTCGGTCCGGTCGCTCACGAAAAAGCGCCGTGTTCCGTCAGAACGGCTGTCGGTCAGCATATCGTTTTCTTTTAAATAATCCGCCGCCGCAAGCGCCGCCTGTTTGCCGGTGTTTATCAATGTAACGCCGTCACCCATTATGTCGCCGATAATATCCTTTAGGACCGGATAATGTGTGCAGCCCAAAATGAGTGTGTCCACACCCGCGGATTTCAGCGGCTCAAGGTACCTTTTGACCGTTTCGACCGTGACAAAATCGTCTCTGCCTATCCAGCCCGCTTCAACCAGCGGGACCAAAATCGGGCAGTCGTTTTGAAAAACCTCGGCTTCGGGCATAAATGACAGAATTTTATTTTTATATGAATTGCTGTTGATTGTTGCGGTTGTTCCGATTATCCCGATTTTTTTGTTTTTTGTCGACTTCACCGCCGCAAGCGACGCAGGGGTCACAACTTCGATGAACTTCACCGGAAGTTTTTTCGCGGTTTGCATTGCAACGGAACTCACGGTTCCGCAAGCCGCAATTATGAGTTTCACATCGTGCGACAACAAAAAATTCTCGTCCTGTCTCGCATATTCAATTATAGTTTCGGCGCTTTTGCTGCCGTAAGGCACGCGGCCCGTATCGCCGAAATAGATAATATCTTCATTTTTCAAAATATGCAAAAGCTCTTTGACCGTTGTGAGTCCGCCGAGCCCCGAATCAAAAACACCGATTGGCCTTTTGTCTGCCATTTTCCTGCACCCTTTTCGTTTTGGCACTGTTTTGCAGCCACGCGTTTTCCTCAAACGGTCGCCGCAGCGCATTATCCATATAATAATATCACACAAGCGCACACTAAATCAAGATTAAATTGCATATTTCCGACAGCGTGTATCACAAAGTCTGTGTTCGTCATAAAATATACTAAAATACTGCGGCAGAATAAAAACATCTGCGCCGCAAAAAAGAGGTGACCTGTCCTGTCATACAACGACCGTGAACTGCTTGCAAGAATCATTCAATGTGAGGCAGGCGGCGAAGGAAGAACCGGAATGGAAGCTGTTGCAACGGTTATTATGAACCGTGTTCATGTAAGCGAAGGAGAATATCTGCGGACCGGGCTCGGAAATCTCAGAAATATAATCTTTCAGGAATACCAATTTGACTGTGCCAGAACTGAAATTGCAAATCAATACAACCCACAGAACATATACAATATGAATCCGGAGCCTATACATTACGAAATTGCCGATTGGGCGCTCGGCGGCGGCTCGCTTTGGGCGGTCGGAGAGTGCCTTTGGTATTTTAATCCCTTTGTCCCCTCCTGCCAGCAATATTTCCCGCGCGGCGGCTCCGGAATATACCACACAAGGATAAACAACCACTGTTTTTACAGACCGACAGACCTTTATTCACAAACCTAAAGACCGACGAAAGTCTAACCCAAAAATTACACGGAGTGATGATTTATGTATTGCACTGATACCCCGGAAAACATCAACAATATTGCCGAAAACGAGCCGTTTGCTTTCCAACCTGCAAGAAATACGGTAAACGGCATTGCCGGCAACGCAAATTACGGCGTCGCATTGACTGACAGAAACAATGCCGCGGCGGCAGAACGCCTCCCCATGGCAGGTGAAAATATGATGCAAAAAAATATGTCGACGGATATGCCGCAAAGCAAACTCGGAAGCACGGCAGCGGCAATCACGGCGCCTTCCGATGGGCAACGGGGCTTTTTGAGCAACGCTTCCCGTCAAACGGTTGATAATTTTTTCGGCAGCAATGAAAATATTCCCGAAACGGTGACCAACCCGCTTTTTTGGCCGGCATATCTCAGAAAATTCATCGGTCAATGGGTCAGAGTCGATTTCTTTATCGGGAACTCGCTTGAAGAACGCATCGGGCAGCTGATTGAGGTCGGGGCAAGTTACATCGTTTTGAATGTTCTGGAGCCCGAAACCGTGCTCATTTGTGATATTTTCTCAATCAAATTCGTGACGGTTGTGTTTAACGCCGAAATCTATAAACTCTACTGATTAAAATATCAATTCCGTAATCACGGAATTTGAGAGCAAGAAACCTTTTTCGGTTAATCTTAATCTGTTTTCATCATATTCTATAAGCCCTGCGTTTTTTAACGCAGCGGCTTTTTTTCGATCAAATTTACAATCTTCGCCGAATCGGGCTTTATATTCCCCGAAATTTATTCCGTCCGAAAGTCTTAAGCGCAACATCATATATTCGTTTCTGTCTCCGCCGCCGCCCTCAAACAAAGGGGCGTCTTCTGTCATAAATTTTTTGATGTCGCGTTCAAAATAAAAGCGTTTTCCGTCCAAAAATGAGTGTGCCGAGGGTCCGAGCCCCAAATATTCGCCGTCTTTCCAATAACACATATTGTGTTTTGAGCGAAAACCTTTTTTGGCGAAATTGGATATTTCATAATGCTCAAAACCTGCACCGCGCAGCCGCCGTTCCGTATATTCATAAAATTCGGCGGTTTTTTCTTCGTCGGGCAGACAAATCGCCTCGGGGTCCGCCAAAGCAAGCGGCGTTCCCTCTTCAATTTTCAGGATATATGCCGAAATATGCGTCGCTCCCTGCGACAAGACAAAATCAAGTGTGTTTTCAAGACTTTCCATAGTCTGAAACGGAAGACCCAGCATAACATCAAGCGAAATATTATCTATGCCTGCTTCCCTCGCATCATTGACCGTTCGGACAACATCGGCATTTGTGTGGCGGCGCCCGATTGCTTTGAGTTCTCTCTCACAGGAAGTCTGCACGCCG
>CAVDRT010000132.1:0-4581 GCA_963611445.1 bacterium | reverse complement strand
CCGCCTGATGATAAGGCGCAACCCAAAGTATACCGATTCCGAAGCACATACCTCCGAGAATATACCAACCGATGAAACTGAGGTCGAGAACAAAAAGGTCGCCTTTGTGGCCCTGCATCATCATACGGCTTTCGGTTATGCACTGCGTTGCCGAATATTCCGGATGGTCAAGTTTTATATAATATGCCATTCTGTAAGAATACGCTTTGACGATTCCCGGAATAACGAACAAAAGTGACCAAAGAAATGTGTAAATTGAGGTGAGCAGCCCGATAAGCAGGCAGTCGCCGAATTTGTCCGAAAAGCCTTTGAACAGGTCTCCGACATTCATCGGCTGACCGTCGCGCGCCTGTTTCAAAAAGCAAAATGCGAATCCGTAATAAATCGGACCCACAAGAATTATAGTGCCGACATATGTAAAACTCACCGCACTCAATATAGCGCCGCCCAAAAAGAGGACCAGAAGCGCAAGCATCCAAGTGCTGCCGAAAATGTTGCGGCCGAGCTGATTTTTCGCTCTTTCTTTAATTTCTACCCTTATCATAAAACATCCTCCAAATCTGTTTTGTTTGACGGCGCCGAATAAAGCACGGCTGTCTCCGTCAATCCGCGCCGCGCGGCAGTTTGTTCGCTTGTGCGGCTGCGGTGTGTGCTCTCAAAAACATTCACACATTCAATATAACATTATATATGAACAAATTCAACATATAATTACAAATTAAGCCTGTTTGTTTTTGGAAAACAGCACCGTTGGCACTCTCCTTGGCGGAGTGCTAATGTTTACAGTTTGTTCACAAAATTCGCAACAAATATACGATTTTACTCCATACAATAATAATCGAAGAGGTTGAGGAGCCAAAAGAACAGAGCACCCCCAGTTCGGGTGCAGGTTTTCGAAAAGCCCCTCGAAAAACCTCAAAGGAGGAATTTATATGTTTGAAATGAAACCTTATGAACGCAAAAATCACTCAGTTGCAGGTTTTGACCCGTTCGGAAATATGGAAGAGTTTGAAAAGAAATTTTTCGCAAATCCTTTCGGTTTGATGGCGGGCGGCTTTGAAGGATTCAGGACAGATATAACCGATAACGGCGGGTCTTATGAACTTGAAGCCGACCTTCCGGGATTTAAAAAGGAAGATATAAAACTCAACATAAACGGCGACACTTTGACCGTTTCGGCGCACAGAGACGAAAAGAGCGAAGATAAAAAGGGCGATTATATCCGCCGCGAGCGTTCCTACGGCTCTTACACCAGAAGTTATGATATTTCGGCGGTCAAAGCCGATGAAATCAAGGCAAAATACGAAGACGGCGTTTTGAAACTCTCTTTGCCGAAAAAAGAGCCGTCCGAGCCGCAGCCGCGTGAAATTGAAATTGAATGAAACCCGTCGGGGAAATTATAATTTGCCGACAAGTCAACGGGGTCAGCCTTAAAGGCTGACCCCGTTTTTGCGTTTTTTTATGACATTGTGACGCTGTTTCTGATGTTGTTATCCGCGAAGAACACCCACGAATTTCCGACATTGTACTGAAGCGCAGAGCCGTCGGTATTGGTCACTTTAAGCGGACTTGTCGCAGAGCCTTTCGACCAGTTGACGGGAACATAACCGCCGTTTGAGGCGTAATATCCGGTGCCGCTTGAAAGGTCTTCTTTAACATGTTTGTCGTCAAGCAATTTAACGCTTGTGAACAAAACGAGAATGTTTTTAAATTCAATCGACTCTTTGGTCGTGTAATCCTTTTGCTCGCCGCTTTTGATATTTCTGACATATTTTCCGGTCGCGGTGTTATAAATAAACTTTGTCGGATTGCTGGTGGACATCGGAACATTGACGGTGTTTGCAACGCCGCCGGCAGGCGTCACCGCAGACGCCGAGAAGTTCTGCCAGTTTTCAGTTTGTTTGGTTTTTGAGTTGTAACCGAGGTCGGACACCGCTTTTTTAAGATTTTCGCCGTCGGTGTAAAGGGTGTGTTCGGACGAAAGTCCGTTTTTCATACGCTGACCGTAAGCCGCTGTTTTGCCCGAGTTCAGGTCTATATGATTGATGTTGTTGTTTTTGATATAGGGTGCCGCAAACGCCGGATCCCACCCTGCATGTGTATAAACCGCGTCGTGACCCTGGGCTAATTCAACATATGAAATTCGCGCCGAGCGCACAGTCCCGAGTTTTTCGACCGAGCCTATATCTTTAAACACAGCCAGAAGACGGGTTATTCCGCCCTCGGCGTAGGTTTCATAAACAATGTCGGCTTTGTTGAGACCTGTCTGCACCGCCTGCGCAACGGTGATGTTGTTTATCATAACCGCCACGGGGCGCTCGTCCGCTTTTGAGGGCTCAAGATTTTCTTCGCCCGTGAGCGGATTCACGGCAAATTCGGGCTCGTTCGCAACCGGCTCGTCCACCGTTTTATAAGCACTTTTTTTGTCAAGCCCGACGCCTTTTCCCTTGCAGCCGCAAAGAACGGTGCAAATGCACAAAACCAAAACAAGCCCTATGGCAGTAAATTTTCTCATTTTTATTCCCCTTTTCGCCCTTATACGCCAAATTGCGCGGTTGATTTTTCGCACGCAATTAAATTTTCAACGGTAAAAGTAATTATAACCCCTTAATTTTGAATTTTCAATAGTGAATGTGCATAAATCGGAGAAAAGGCAGAAAAATATTTTTACAAAAACATTTCACTCGGTCGACAAACCGCATTTTGAGCCGATTTAGGCAATAGATGTTAGACACCGGATATTAAACACGGCAGCCGTCGGTTTGTGCTTATCACCGTCAGCGAAGAAACTTCCAGCAGCTCCTTTGTGTAAAGGGAAGCACGGTGGGTGCGCTTACAGCAGCGCTAAAAAGAAGGGAGCCGCAGAAGGCACGCTTAAATATTTTTAAAAATTTTTCGGGCGGCGTTTATCCGCCATTTGTGAAAGGAGAAATGAAAAATGCAGTTTTTGTGGGCGTTTTTGGTGGGCGGTGCCCTTTGCCTTATCGGGCAGATTTTGATTGATTACACATCACTGACCCCTGCCAGAATATTGGTGGCATATGTTGTTTCGGGCGTTATCCTGACGGCGATCGGCGTATATGAGCCGCTCGTCAAATTTGCGGGCTCGGGCGCCTTGGTGCCGCTCACGGGATTCGGTTACACCATAGCAACAGGCGTTAAAAAAGCGGTCGCACAGGACGGATTTTTGGGTGCGCTTTCGGGTGGGCTCAAAGCCACGGCGGCGGGAATTTCGGCAGCGATTGCTTTCGGATATTTAACCGCTCAGTTTTCACGCCCGAAAAGCCGATAAATTTTTGTGCCGAACGGCTGTCGCCGGCCTAGGCTGACGCCTATGAGCGACGACAAGCCGGAAAGCACCATTAATATACCATTTCAGGCGAGTTCGGATGCGTGCGTTATGGTTATCGTTTAAATTCGCCGCTGTGGGTTATCGCCATAACAAAAACGAATGTTGCGGCAACCGCCAAAACCCCGACAGCCGCTTGCGCCGCGCCGCCCCCTTTTAAACTACCGGCGGCGTAGTACCCCGCAGCATAGCCGAGCGCCGAGGCAAACAGGGGTCTTAAAACCGTATTTTTGACATCAATGTGTATTTCGCCGACCTTTATTATTCTTGCGACGCAAAGCGTTGAGGTCAAAACATTGCTCACAATCATAACCCCGAGAAATCCCGCCATTCCGAAACGGGGGACGAGAAACCACAGCGCGGCGATTCGAAGTCCCGAATCGGCGGCGTTATATTTGAATGCGTAATTTTGCTCCCCGAGCCCCTTTAGAATACCGTCGCACACGCTTTCAAGATACATAAACGGAACGAGAGGGGAAAGAATTTTGATTATATATCCGGTCGCTGTGTCGCCGTAAACCAGTTCGCCGATTTGTTTGCCCTCGCACAAAAAACAGGCGGCGGTCAGGATTGAGGAAATAAGCGTCACAGAAATAACCGTCTCGCATTTTTTTGCGGCGGTGTTTTTCTTTCCGTCCGAGGCGGACCTTGTGAGTTCGGGAATAAGCAGGGTTGAAACGGAGTTTAAGAGTGACGACGGGAAAAACAAAAGCGGAATTGCCATTCCCTTGAGCGCGCCGAAAAGTGCAAGGCCTCTGCCGCTTCCCTTATAAAACGCCGCCAAAAGGGTGGGAACGGTTATGTTTTCAATTGTTTTCATTCCGATTGTCAGATATTTCCCGGCGGTTATCGGCGCTGAAACGGCAATCATTCTTTTGAGCGTGTGCGGCGGCGCGCCCGAGCCCTTTGGCACTTTTTTAATATCGTGCAGATAAGTGACGGCGATTATAATGCAGGCGATAAATTCGGCAACAGTGTCGCCTGCGAATATGGCGGCGGTTGTGAGCGCCCGCCCGCTGCCGCAAAGCGCCGTGATAAGCAGGACCGACACCGCTATTCTGACCGTTTGCTCGGCGATTTGAACAACCGATGGGATAACCGCGTTTTTCCTTGCGATAAAATATCCGCGGATACAGGCGGAAATGCCCATAAACGGCAAGGAAAGGGACAGTACCTTTATTGATATGACGGCGCGCATATCGTTTAAAAGATATTTTGAAACGGGATTTGCC
>CAVDRT010000131.1:0-2220 GCA_963611445.1 bacterium | reverse complement strand
CGTCCGTTTGCCCGTTGTTCGAAAACATATTTCCGTTTGCCATTTCTTCACCCCGTTATATACCGAACAAATCTTTCAAAACGCCCTCTTTTCTGAGCAGGGGCAATATTTTAATAATTTTGAGTATTTTTATCGCCGAATCAACTCTTTCTCGGCGGCTTTCGCTTAAATACGGTTTCAGTGCCAAAAGCAGCCTTGAACGGTCGTCGCCTTCGCTCGAATTGAACGCTTTCATAACCGAAAACAGAACTGTCGGGTCAATGTTATCGAGCAAGGACGCCTGGTTTGCCGAATTCGCAGAAAGTCTGTTTGATTCGTCAGACTTGCCTTGTGAACTTCCGTTTTCATTTCCGAATATTGAAGACGCAACCTGTTTCAAATTTTCCATTGCGGCAGGGTCGCTCAATATTTCATTCAACTTTTCGTCAAGTTCCATATCTTAATCCTGCTTTCCTCTGAACAGTTTTAAAAGTTTGCGCGCTTTTTCACTTGAAAGAATTGCCTTTAACTGTTCCGAATCGGATAAAATCCCCTTGAGTTTTTGCGCTTGCTCAGGAGGCAATGATTTAAGTGCGTCTGTCATATTTCCGTTTTCCGGAATGTTTTTGAGTTTTTCAATGTTAATCCCCATTTGCCTTGCGGCTTTTTCGGCAGCGGTGTTGTTCTGATAGCCGTTGTTCATTAAAATTCACCCCCCGGTTGTTATATAATATTTATGAACAGTTGATTTTATACCATATTATTATATGCCGGCCTCGTGCCTTGAGATAACAAAACAAACAGTGTACATATAAAAACAGAGCGTTTTTCGGGAAACGCTCTGTTTTAAAATATCGTATAAAATAAGATTTTAAAGGTCTTTTTCGTGAAGTACAACGCCTGCGTTTTTGAGAATTGTCTGAAGTTTGTTGATGTCTGTATCCGCAAAGTTTTCGGTTGTTGCAGCGGCAGTGCCGGCAGCCTGACCCGAAACAGCGCATACGGGTATCACGCGGGTTATATCCCACATCGAATCGGTTACAGATATTGAACGCCCCGCCGTTATAAGATTTTTGATTTTTTTGCCGTAAAGTGCGCAAAACGGCAACTCGTACACAGGGCCAGGTTTGCGCCAATCGGAGAATAGACCTACGCTGTCACAGTATTCACGGTGGATTTCGCAATCGTCTTGTGTATAAACCCCGTCAATTCTGCGTGTCATTCTGATTTGCGGTATCGCCGCTATGCTCGACAGCGCTCTTTCAGGGGATTCGTCACCTTTTTTCAGAAAATCATTGAGCAAAGATTTGTGTGAGTATATCATCAAACTTGTGAGTTCATCGGAGTCGAGACCGGTGAAACGCAGAGAAAATTTGTCCGCTTCGATATGTTCACGGGTTTTTTGAGAATCGGGAATATCGCAAAAACCGAGCGGGTTTAAATTGTTTTTTCCGCTGTCGGCAGAATAATACCACGAAGCCGGGACATTGCCCTGTTTGAATTTAACAGTGCTCTCTCCGCTTAATTTGCATATATCGGCATCACCGGTGGTATCAACCACATTTCTGACCTCAATTGCGCTGCGGCCCGATTTATTTTCAATAATCAGGTGGGTGATTTTTCCGTTTTCCGTGATTGCATCGCAGACAAGTGTGCCGTAAAGTATATCGACGCCCGCTTTTATCAAAAGTTGTTCAGTTTCAATCGCAAATATATAAGGATTGTATTGCACCTCAAAACGCTTTTTGCGGCGGTCTTCAAGTGTACCGTCGCCCAGCCATTCGGGACAAAATTTTCCGTCATACCCGTGTTTGACAGAAAGGCGCAAAAGTTCCTCGGCAATGCCAAAACTTACTTGCCTGCCCATTCCGTCGCAAAGCGGTAAATATATTGTCACAAGTCCGAGGGTCGCAAGTCCGCCAAACATAAATTCGCGTTCAATCAACAGTGTTTTTGCTCCGTTTCTCACTGCGGCAAGGGCAGCCGAAATGCCGGCTATTCCGCCGCCGGCAACTACTGTGTCATATGTTTTTGTGACGGGTGTCGACCGCTCTGCCTCTCGTATGTTATTTGTCATTATATTCAGCCGCCTTCTTTCTGAATTTCTCGTATATGTTTCTTTTAACTGTTTCTATTCTTAAGTATACTATACGTTTGTTTTTGTGTCAATAATAGCTGAACCCAGAGTAACTGTCAAGTAAAAGTAGGCAAAAGTTTCATCATACAAAAAATGTTGTTCAA
>CAVDRT010000130.1:0-5098 GCA_963611445.1 bacterium | reverse complement strand
TTCGGTATATAACGGGGGTGAAGAAATGGCAAACGGAAATATGTTTTCGAACAACGGGCAAACGGACGGCGGACAGACAGGCGGAATTAAAATGCCCGATTTTGTCCGCCCGATTTCAAGGCAAAATGATGCTCCCGCAGGATTCAGGCATAATCCGTTCACTCCCCCGCCGCCTCAAAATCCGCCAAAACCGCCGGCAAAAGAAGAAATGTGCCAAAACAAAAAAAGCCCGTCTAAACTGAGCGTTGGCGGAATTCTTAATATGCTCGGAATGAACGGCAAAAAATTTGATAATGATATTATTGTTATTTTAATGCTTTTTCTGATTATCTCAAGCGACGGCGGAGACGATCTCTTGGCTCTCGCCCTCGCTTATATCATTCTTTGAGATTAGGCTTGCTGAAATTTTATCGGCAAGCCTGTTTTATTCATTAAAAAGCGATGAATTGATGATATAATCGGCAGTTGCCCTGTTATTGGCAATCGGAACATCATAAACCTGTGCTATTCTCAAAAGTGCCTTCACATCAGGGTCGTGCGGCTGTGCGGTCAACGGGTCGGAAAAAAATATAATAATATCAATTTTTCCCTCCGCAACTTTTGCCCCTATCTGAAGATCACCTCCGAGCGGACCGCTCCGGTACGGCTCGACTTTGAGACCTGTCGCTTCTCTTATCTTTTCGGAAGTTGTGCCTGTTCCGCACAGACTGTGGCGAGCAAGCGTTTCTTTGTTTTTGCTGCACCATTCAATAATCCTCGGTTTCATATTGTCGTGTGCAATCAATGCAATTCTTTTGATAAAATTCTCCCCTTTCGCTTAATACGTTCACAGATATTATTTATCCGCTTAGCACAAGTATTACGGCGAATATCGAAAAATATTATCGGGTAATTATAAAATATGAACAAGTTATTTAAATCGGAGTTTGCTTTCCCAATTTTTAAGGTCATTTTTCTTTATATTATCCAAACGGTCAAAAAGAACTCAGCATTAAACAACTTATTTATAAACCGAGTCTATCAAGCATAGTTTTCATATTTTCCGATGTTGATTCCGAGACAGAATCATTAAATTTCAATTCGTTTGCGGCATTTTTGAAACGCAAATAAAATATATGTCTAAACCAGCGGCGCACTTCCATAATCGGTGTCAGCCACTTGTGTTTTCTGAGAATCGGATATAGCATTTTCAGTTCATTATACGGAAAAAAGATTTTATAAAATATATATTTGAATTTTCCGCCCAGTTCCTGCTGCTTAATCAAAATATAATTTTCGTTTGTTCCGGCGACTCCGCCATGCAAAATATAATCCTGCAATTGAAGCGTGATTTCGGTGGGCTCTGCGTTATTAAACCAAACATTTGTGAGTGATTCCGCAGCATTTGAAAATTCTTTCAATCCGCCCTCTGTGAGAAGCAGTTCCCGCTTTTTTTCATCATACGCAACATTTTTTTTGAGAACAAATATGTCAATAAAGGGGCGAATTCCGCAGCCGCCTCGCGTGAAATGTTTAGCCATATGTGTAATATGATAAACATAAAACATTTCATCGGACATTTCATACCAATAATCAAAGCCTGTATGCTTTGCCGCAGTATCCCACACATTTTTAAGTACCTGCGAAGCGGTATTCACTCTGTTGTCCTGAATAAGGTCAAAGTGCAGTTCTATATGACAACCGTTCTGAGATGCAAAAGAAAGATGATAATCGTTTTCATCGATATATTTATATTTTAAAGTATCCTGAAAGCACAACTTTGCTTTTTCTATATCGCAGTGTTGAATCAAAACATCTATATCGCAACTTGTTCTGAGCCATGGCTCGGGGTAATATTTGCGAATCACGGAGCCTTTGAGCGGAATGAATGGTACTTGCGCCGACTCGAGCGCATCGCAAAGACAGTTTAATTCATAATCCAATTTTGTGTATCTGTAAACAGAGTTCAGCAATTCGGCTTCAAGGCTTTCATTGTTTTCATTCAACAAACCGTTTTTTTGAAGCCCGAACGAAAGTATATTTATAACATCATGATTTTTTGAAATCTTCTCCATTTCCGGCAACATATCCGCATTATAAAGCGCCTTTTCATCATCTGTCAGCACGTCATCGCAAACAGCCGAGCGAAGTATGGCAAACATCATTTTGATTGTTTTCGAGTTCATATATATCCTTTCGTGTATCTATTTATTCAAAAAAGCCTTTTCCGGAACACCACAATGCAAATAAGGATGTCGATTTAAAGATTATCGTATAGTTTTTCAGGAAGCACAAAAGCGACATCGTCGGGCAAAAACTTTCGGAAAACAAAACTCTTTCGATGGAAAGTTATTTTAAAACAACACGGAATATCCCGCTTCTAAAATGCGGCTTATCATCTGATTAGAGACGCGGCTGCATTTGACGGATACCTTTTAAAGTCACAATTGAATGAGGCGGTATATCCCCTTTTACTACTACTCCAGCTCCTATTACACACCCATTGCCAATGTGTGTATTTCTTAGAATCACAGAGTTTGCTCCAAACCAACAGCCTTTTCCAATGACAATCTCCCCCAATTTATATTCATCAACTACCCCCCCTTCATAGGAATAAAGATGATCATGATCATAGATACAGATATTGGGACCGAATCTACAACCGTCTCCGATTTCTACTTTATTTCGGCAACAACAAATCACATTACTGTTAAAATATACCCCTTTACCGATTCTGATTTTGCCATTTCCTGTAATAATCAAACGAGAACTTGTGAGAATGTTGATTCTCTTTCCAATCTGAATATTCCCGTTTTGGGCTATTTGTATATTATGTACTGCCAAGGAAACTGGTAAACCTTCTATTTTTACTCTTAACGGATATAGCATCTTAATTGTAAGCATTGATATTATTGAACGAGCAGCAATAAAATATTTTTTAATCATAATTTTTCGGACCTCCTTGTAAAATGCTTGTTTTTTTACGGGCTAGATGCGCTGATACAGCCTTAGCAATATCTGTCAGTTTATTACGCCTTGTGATATATTTTTGCACAGCCGCAAAGCCGCCCTGATTGTAAATTGACATCAGTCAAATTGCTGAGTGTTTTGATTTTATTGTTCGGTGCGCTTTGTTGATCAATCCGGGTTTGTGTTTATCTCATCGTGCGAAAGCCTTGACTCCCCTTCAACAGCGTTAGTATCATAAAGATCAGACTTAATCTTTGAGCTGCTGACCTCCGGTGTTCTTGGAAGATATACGACTTCGACTCCCTCTTCTTTCAGGAAATCAAATTTCCCCTCCCAGTCATTACCCATAGCAAAAGTGTCTACATGATATTTATGCATATCCGATCGCTTCTGCTTCCAGTTTTCTTCCGGAATAACTAAATCCACATATCTTATTGACTCAACAAGCATTTTGCGTTGAGCATATGAAAAGTATGTCTTTTTATGCTTCTCATTCCAATTAAATTCATCAGTGGAAATAGCTACTATAAGATAATCGCCAAGAGCCTTGGCACGCTTTAAAAGATTTATATGTCCGTAATGTAATAAGTCAAAAGTTCCATAAGTAATAACCCGCTTCATATGTATCAACCCTTTCCTGCTCAACTGTTATTTAAAGAGACTGTGTGTAATCAAATAATCAACACACCTCTCGGACGCATGACCGTCATCAACATCATCGAGCATATTTCTCATTTCTTTTAGCTTTTCCTGATATGAAAGCATATCGAATTTATCAATATTCTCAATCAGACCTTCAAATGTCCTTGAGCATTCAAAAGGTAGGCTGTCTAAAGGAAAATAAAAACCTCTCTCTTTCCCTTCGTAATAATCACTGTCGGGAAAGTATAAAAAACAGGGTCTGGCAGTTAACGCAAAATCAAACATGCAAGAACTGCAATCGGTAATCAACACATCGGAAGCCAGTAGATAATCGCTCATATCATCATGACTGTTTCCGTTAACAATTTTACCGGGATATTTTCTTTCCAATTCATTCCAATCTATCAGTGTTTCTACAAGGTAGTGAAATCTACCGACAAAGATCCACTCCCCACCGTAAATTTCGGATAATTTTGAAAACAGGAGATTAAAATCGATTGATTTAATCTGCATCAATCCGCTTCTTTCTATATTTGTGTTGATAGTTCCGTTTCCGTCGTTTCGAAATGTCGGTGCGTATAAGACCACTTTTTTGCCCTGTGGCAAGTCGCATCTTTTTTTTGCATCATCTTTCAATACTTCTTTAAACAAAATATCATTTCGAGGCAAACCGATAATCTCATGGGAAATTTTCCGAAAAGTTATTCGATCCATAACATCGCGTGTATGACGATTCGGGTGAAACATTGTCATTGGTGCGCAAACAAAACCTTTACTATTTTTACTATTAATATTCACCTGGTCAATTCCCATTTTTTTTAGGGGGGTCCCGTGCCAAGTGCTGATATTAAGCTGGTGTTTTCTCGTGTACAATTTTACCAATATAATTGATATAAAGTCGCTCGTTGCAGAACCGTTCAGTTCAAACCCTTTTTTTAAATACGCATTATCAACAACAACTGCAGCAGTTGCCAAATGCAAAAAAGCGGAGAAACTATTGACATCGACCCCGGTAGCATATGATGGAATTTCATTCAAACGATTGCGTTCCACAAGCCATATTTGTTTAATATCCGGTCTCTGTTTATACAATTCCTCAGATATGGCTTTGGGGCTGTCGGAATAATGTCCGTTAAAGCTAAGAAATACCGTCTCTGGTTTTAAGGGTAATAACTTGCCTAAAAAAAGTGCAAAAAATCGTAATGTTTTTTTCAAACTCTTTCACCCCGTTCGCGTTTCGGGCAATTGATTTTTTTGAGCAAGACAACAACAAAAGCCAATCTGATTGCAAACAGCACAAATTCGGATATGCTGCGGACAACAGACAAACTCATTAAATCAAACTTTCCGATTATTATAAGAAAAACAGAAATCAAAATATGAAATCCGCCTGCCGCAATCGTGGACGCGGTAACCTGTTTTTGTTTATCCATTGCGCCGAGGAGCGGAAATCCGAGCATTTGCGCCCAGAAAGAAAACAGCAACATCGGAATCAGCAGTCGGAAAA
>CAVDRT010000129.1:0-3452 GCA_963611445.1 bacterium | reverse complement strand
TCGTTATCATAGTAATAACCGCGGTATCTTATGGGGTTTTTAACGCCGATTGTTTTTGCGAGCAAGCCGGTTATTGTCACATTTCCCCAGGCGTCATATTCATAACTTACATACCTTGAGCCGCTTGGATCCACAATCCCTATAACATCACCCTGAGCATTGAAAAGATAATAGAAAGATAATTCCTTATCCCCTCGCTTAATGGTCATTCCGTAGATTGAGCCGTTTTCATCATAGAGAAAAATTATATACTCTTCGCCCGTTTTTTGGGCTTGAAGAACGCCGTTCAGATAGTAATAATCAGTTGTGACGCCATTTACTGTTTTTTGTGTACGCAAGCCGTCGGAATTATAGTGATAAGAAATATTATCCGTTCCCTTTACAATTACTGTCAGTTTCCAACACTGTGATAACGCCTTTATTGTCTGATTCAACGGCATAATCGAGTGCTGTTTTCCCGTCATCGGATTTCAAATCTTTGTTTGCTCCGTAATCCAACAAAAGTTTCACCGTTTCAGGTGCGGAATCTCTTGCGGCAAACATTATTGCAGTCATTCCGTCCGAGGTGTCGTTTACATCACAATATCCCTGTCCCAACAAGAGTTTTACGATTTCAATTCTATTATTTAAAGCACTTTGCTGTAATACTTGAATCCAGTCAACATTTTTGTGATTGCTGTTTTCCAAAGCATAATTGAACGACTTTATAACTTCATCATCGTTTTCTGACTTATATTCCGATAATGATGAACCGGGACAAACTTGCACAACATCACGCAATATTGAGGATTTTCCGCCCGAATACTCGGTAGTATAATCTAACGAAGCACCGTTTTTAATCAGAATTAGTGAAATCGCGTACCAATTTTTCGGCTTACTGCTATAAACAATCGAAAGCGGCGTTAACCCATCATTACAATTTGGATTTGCCCCATTTTCAAGAAGCAGTGTTATCAGTTTCTTATTACCCGTAGAACAAGCCTCGTTCAACGGATAGCACACCCTCTGATTCATAGCAGAATGCCACTTCTTTGATGTGATTGAGGGGTATTTATTAATACAATCAGGCCTTTTCTCAATGATGCCTTGAACGGAAGCTATATTTTCCTCTCTGATTGCCGAAACCAACCTTTTGGAATAGTAATAATCACTGTTAAAAAATGCGATTAAAGCGCCGCCTATCAAAATCAAGCCCGCCGAAACAAAAACAAATATTTTTCTTTTCACGCAATCGCTCCCTTTCGGAAAGTCAAGCATTATAACAAATTACTCTGTATTATTTTCAATTTGATAAGACGCTGTTAATTACATCTCTTACTTTTGCGGGCTCATACTTTTTAGGGTCAAAATATATTGAAAAATCTCCGCTGTCGAAATAGTAAAATAACATATCGGTATATTTTTTCAGAATGAGCTCTTCGACCCTGTGATTCATATAATCGGAATGGCACTTATTAAAATTTTCAATACTGATGTTCGGCTTGAATATTATTGTTTCAAGGAAATAGTCAAAAATAAAAGGTATATAATCAAAAACCCTGTCGGTGGCAATTATTTCCGCAGTTGATAAGTATTCGTTTAGATAGTTTATACAACCGTTTTTTCGAAAAAACAAAGGAATTTCATTTTTTATAACTTCTTGACATTTGTTGCTGATATTCAACCCGTCTGTCCTATAAAACCCGAAGAACAATTTGTCGTCGGTTAAAAATCTCTTTAAAATCCTTTGAACATTTTCCGAGAAATAATTATGGTAGCGGAAATTATTTAGAGTTATAACATATATGCCTGACGAAGTTTCATATTCCTCGAAAATAAATTGTCCTTTACTCATAAATCCCCTCAAAATGGTTTTCGTATTTTTGTTTGAATTGTCGCAAACCACTATTTTCACACCGGTCGCCGGTATAGTGGTATTCTATCCCCCGAAAACACTGGAGATTTTATTTTTAATATACACCTCTTTATATTTTTCCTTAGCAAAAGATATTACCATTTCATTTTCAGGGAAATTGACAGAGAGCGATATGTCGGACATTCCACGTTTCACCATAGTGTTTGCTGTATTGGCTATAGAAGCGATTAACTCCTTCGGTATAACGCTATTGTTTATACCGGCTATAAACGCCCCATCAAAATCATTCACATCAACTTGATTGAACAAACGCTGCAACTCCATTTTGCTGCAAACTGCCGAAAATCTTGGCACGGGAAAATAAGACACTGCCTCTGTTATCCCTATGCTTTTGCCTACCGCCGATAATGTTAGTATAATATTTTCATCTGATTCTATCAGAACAATTATTCTTTGAGCCGAAAAAACATCTAAGATTGATATCAATACATCGGTTGAAAAAGACACGTTGCTAACATAAATGTCATTATATTTTTTATAACGAAAGAAAGCAATTTTACATTTTCTCATCTAAACCACCTCCTTAACCATCCATATATACCGGCACCAATTGTACCAATCTGAATATGTGAAGAGGCCTTGGGAATATGCATATGCAACAATGTATTTGAACCAACATCAATTCTGAAAGTTTTTCTGACCTTTAGCAAAGTACCTCCATTATTCTTATGCCAAGCCGCATCTGGTGATAATATTTTGGTGTTACCAATCTTTATTCCACCGCTCTTTCCCGTTTTTGCACCTAGCTTAGCAGCAATTTTAAATCCTCCACTAGCAACTTGCGATGCACCAGCGGCGATACCACCTGCCATAAAGCCATTTGCAAAACCATCTAAAGCTGCCGTTACAGATTTCCGAGCAACCGTAAGAAAGTTATCTCCAGATACCGCAGAATGTACTGCTGTTGTTGCAGCACTAACCCCAGCGGATATAGCACCTGCAAAACAAGCAGCCTTAACTCCCGCGAGAAGTGCCGGTAGTGCTGCTCCGCCCGTAAAAACTGTTACGCCCACACCAACAGCAATTGCTGCCATTCCAATTGCGATTTTGGCAATCCGTGATAACTGTCCGTCATCATCCATGTCGTTTACTGGATTATTACTGCAGTAAGAAAAAAGATTGTATTGTCCAGGATGATAATATGGCAAAGATAATATATCAGCAGTATCTGCATTAATCCACCGACTAATCTCAGGATCATAATACCGACTTGATACATAATAAAATCCTGTCTCATTATCATAGTAATAACCGCGGTATCTAATGGGGTTTTTGAGACCGATTGTTTCAGCCGAAACGCCTGTTACAGCAGTTATCTCTCCCCAAGCGTTATACTCATATGAAACAATCAGGTCGCCGTTCATATTGACTATGCCTATAACATCGCCCTGTGCGTTGAAAAGGTAGTAAAACGACAATTCGGCTGACCCGCGTTTGAGCGTCATTCCATAGATTGAGCCGTTTTCATCATAGAGGAAAATTATATATTCGTCGCCCGTTTTTTGGGCTTGAAGAACGCCGTTCAGATAGTAATAAT
>CAVDRT010000128.1:0-2430 GCA_963611445.1 bacterium | reverse complement strand
CCCGTGTATCCCTTTTCAAATATTCTGGGCATATCCTGCGGCGCAATGCCGATTCCCGTGTCTTCAATGCAGATTCCGTCCTCCCAATATATTTTCACGGAGCCCGACGGAGTGTATTTGAGAGAATTTGAAACGACCTGTTCGACAACGAAAGAGAGCCACTTGCTGTCGGTGAGGACGGTCTTTCCGCACGGCGTGAATCGGAGGGATATTTTTCGGTCGATAAATTCGGCTGCAAATTTTTTGACGGACGATTTGATTATGTCGTCCACGCCGTATTCTTTAAAAACATAATCGCCGCTGTCCGACCCCAGCCGCAAAAAGACGAGCACCATTTGAACATACTGCTCAATTCTGAACAGTTCGTGCAAAAGCCGCCTTGACAGTTCGCTGTCCTCATTTTGAAGCGCCAATTTCATTGAGGCAATGGGCGTTTTGATTTGGTGGACCCAAACCGTATAATATTCAACCGTATCGTTAAACCCGGCGGCGCTGTCGTTTTGAAGGTCGAAAATTTGTTTTTTCAGGTTTTCAATGATTTTTCGGTAATCTTCACTTTCAATATTCTTTTCTTCGGGCAGTTTCGGAACGGATTCCGCCTCACATTCCGCAAGACGCGAAAGGGCTTTGTGCTTTCGAGAGGTTTTTATGAATCCCGCAACCAGAAAGATAAGTCCCAATACAGCCGAAAGCAAAAAAGCGTATATAAACGCTTCAATCGGGATTTTATAGAGATAAAACGAGCAAAAAAGAAGTGCAAAAAAGAAAAGAAATATTATAATTTCCTTTCTTTTCTGCCTTATATACCTCAAAAACAATCCCACGGTTTTCGCCCTCCGAGCGTTATTCAATGATATATCCCACGCCGAATTTGGTTTTGATGAAATCGTGCAGCCCGAGCGATTCCAGTTTTTTGCGAAGCCGCCCGACATTAACGCTCAGCGTGTTTTCATCAACAAACACATCGGTTTCCCAAAGGCTTTCCATCAGTTTTTCACGGCTGACGACCCGGCACTTGTTCTCCATCAGGCAAAGCAAAATCCGATATTCGTTTTTCGTGAGTTCCTCGCTCACGCCGTTGTAGGTCAGCGAATTATCGCCGATGTTGAGCATTGCGCCTTTGTGCTCCAAAATCGGGGTGTCGGCTGTGAAGTCATAAGCACGGCGGAGCATTGCACTGATTTTCGCCATCAGCACACCGCCGTCAAACGGCTTTGAGATAAAATCGTCCGCGCCCATGTTCATTGCCATAACTATATTCATATTGTCGGCGGCGGAGGAAACAAAGATTATCGGCACGCTTGAAATCTTTCTGATTTCACCGCACCAATAATACCCGTCGAAAAACGGGAGCGAAATATCCAAAAGGACGATGTGCGGGCTGAATTTGACGAACTCAGCCGTGATGTTTGAAAAATCCGAGGCGACGGCAACAGTCATCCCCCAAAGTTTTGCCCTGTCGCTCACCGCGTCGGCTATTCCTTTGTCATCTTCCACAATGAAAAGTTTATACATTTCCGCCGCTCCCCTTTTATTTTAAATTTTGACTTTTTCAGAGATGTTTGCCGCCGCAACTCGGGGGGCAGCGGCGGCAAGCCTATCGGTTTTCGGTTTTTTCGGTAATCGCGGCGTATATCCCGTATGACAGCACCGAAATCAGCAACCAGCGAATTATATTGATGACCGAAAACGGCGTTAACTGCATAAGCGTATCATAAGACGCAATGCGATGGCGGACAGATTCAAGTACCGCACGGCAAATTTTCCCGAAATTTTTCTTTTTGTCCCGATTTTCGGGCTCCCCTTTCCGCCATTTGGTTTTCAAAAACCTTTTGCCGAGGAAGATGTTCAAAAAAAGATAAGGTCCTGTTTCGGCAAATGCCAAAAGGTGACCCTTTGACCAGCGGAGCCGCTGCCGCAAAGCAATTTTAAGACTTGTGGGCTGTTCGTCATAAAATTTGGCGGCGTCATTATAAGTTATCTGATAACCCTGTGCGACCGCGTCGACGGTCAGCGCCCTGTCTTCGGTCAAAGAGGTGTATTTCCAGCCGTCTTTGACAAATTCGCTTGAAAACAGAAATCCCGTTTCCTGAATGTTGGTTGCAAGCCGCATAACACTTCTTGCACGGTGATTAAACCTGATTGAGCGAATCCAGTGAAGCGCATAGGTTGAAGCGACCCAGTTTTCATCGAAATTTTTTGTATTTCTGTAAGAAGTTATGAGTTTTTCACCCGAATCAAAAGCGTCGTTCATTCGGGAAATATAGTCCTTTTTCAAAAGATTGTCGGCGTCGAAAACAAAATATCCCTCAAAGGACATTCTGCCGTAATCTTCTTCTATTTTGTCAAAAAGAAACTAAAGAGCGTAACCCTTCGGTTTGTGCTTATCGTCAAATCTCTCATAACAAACGGCGCCGTGTTTCCTCGCGG
>CAVDRT010000127.1:0-3250 GCA_963611445.1 bacterium | reverse complement strand
GAATGATTTTTTTGGAAGACGCCAATTTGTTTATCGCCGTTTGGTCGGGCATAAACATTCTTTTATCGCGGCAGCGCTTTCTGCACTCTCTGAAAAGTCCGGTTTCGCGGATTTTTTTGAGATTCATCAAAAGCACGCCCGAATTCAGATAGTTCATTGAAAACGAGCCGCAGCGGAAGAACCATTTTCCGTATCTGTCGAGCACGCCCGCCAGTTCGTAATCGCCCATATCCTGATTATAAAAATCCGAAAAATCGGAGCGGCAGACAACATCATTGTCGATATAAAGTATTTTATCGGGAAGTCTTTCCACCAAATCGGCATAAAGCCTTATCATACAGCACGGTGTGAAACGGGTGTTCATATTGGCGGCAGGCAGATTTTCACTGAAAAGTTCGGTTATGTCTATTATCTCGGCGCGGCTTTCGGGGCTTGTGCGTTTTAAAATGCCGTCGAGCGTTTCGCCGAACTCAGAGGGAACGGGCTTAAAAACACGGCTTTCGTTTTCACATTGCGCCGTCAGTATATAAATCGACAAAGGGGAACTCACCGACCGAAGTATCGAAAGGGTTGAGATAAGGACACCGTCGGTTATGTTTGAATCGCCGCAAAACAAGATGTTCATAAATTTTGCCCTTTCTTGATTTTCGGTTTTGTGGTGTTTGTGAAAAGGCTGCCCGAAACCTATGTCGCCCGGAGCCTCAACAACAGTATTGTACCACAAAAGGACCCACAAAAACAACCGTTAATTTGTGAGTTTGAAAGCGAAGCGGTTTTTTGCTTCCGCCGACAATGTAAATTTATCTTTCTTTGCCGAGGAAGAACAGTGCCAGCGTTCCGGGACCCGAATGTGCGCCGATAACAGGACCGATGTCGGCTATATAGGCAACCTTTACGCCGTATTTTTGTTTCACCATATTTTTGAGTGTTTCGGCGTCCTCGGGGCAGTCGCCGTGTGAAATAAAGACTGTGCCCTCTGTCGGGGTTATTGCCAATTCGCCGTATTTATCCACAATTGCCGAAATGGATGCGCGGCGGCCGCGCACCTTTGACATATTTATAAGGTGACCGTCGTTATCCATATGTAACACGGGTTTTATTCCCAAAACGCTGCCGACCAAAGCGGCTGTGGGGCTTATTCTGCCGCCGCGTTTGAGATAAACGAGGTTGTCGACCGTGAACCAGTGGCAGACGTGCAAACGGGTGTCTTTTATAAATTTTTCCGCTTCGTCAATTGTTGCACCCGCCCGTTTTTGTTCCACGGTGAGATAAAGCAAAAGCCCGTATCCTGCCGACGCCGAAAGAGAATCGACGACGACCACACGGCGGTCGGGGTATTTCTCTTTCAAGTCGTCAACCGCGATTGAAGCGGAATTGACGGTTGTGCTGAGTCCGCTTGAAAACGCAAGATATAAAATGTCGTTCCCCTTTTGCAGTTCGGGCTCAAACAATTTTTTAAACGCTTCGGCGTTTGCGGCAGAAGTCTTTGCGACAGCACCGTTTCTCATCTTTTCATAGAAATCTTTCGGCTCCATATCATAATTGGAATACTCTTTTTCCGAATCGTTGAATGTAAACAAAAGGCTGCAATATTTAACGCCCCATTTGTCAAGCGTCGCCCTGTCAATGTCACAAGCTGAATCGGTGAAAATAATATATTCGCTCACTTTTGTTCTTCCTTTCGTTCTTTAAATTTTATTTTGAAAAATCTCATTGATTTCTAATCACAAATTTCGGAAGTTTTTCAATATTTTTCATTCGCGCCTGACGCCGTCCGCACCCTCGAAAAAGAGGGCGAGCGCTCCGGGCCCGACATGGGCGCCCGTCACGGGCTCATAACAAACGGTGATTATCTCTTTCGGCGGTTTTGAACTCTCCAACAGCGTTTTGAGATATTCCGCCGCTTCGGGATTTGCCGCGTGCGCTATGCCGACCGTTTGACTTTCGGGGGACTCAACCAGCGAATTGTATCTTTCCGCCAGCGCCTCGACTGATTTTTTTGTACCCCGCACCTTGCCGCAGGTGACTATCCTGCCGACCTCGTTGCCTTTGAGCAGCGGTTTTATGTGCAAAACCGTTCCTATTATCGCCGCCGTGCTCGAAACTCTTCCGCCGCGCTTTAAGTGCATAAGGTCGTCGACCGTGAAAATCTGATACATTTTGCCGCGCATTTTTTTGAGTTTTTCTTCAATTTCATCAATTTCGGCACCGTCCGCCCTCATTCTTGCCGCTTCGAGCACCAAAAGTCCCTCTCCGAGCGACGCTCCGAGCGTATCGAAAAGCGAAATTCTGCGTTCCGGGAACTCGTCTTTCAGTTCCTCTGCCGCAATCTGCGCGCAATAATATGTGCCGCTGATTCCCGAAGACATTCCGATAAACATAATATCATTTCCGCTTGCCAAAATCGGGCTGAAACTGTCGATGTATTTTTGCGGAGCAACCTGTGATGTGGTGACTTTTGCGCCGTTTTTTATTTTTCCGTAATATTCCGTTCCGTCGCCGATCGAGGTTTCCGTAAATTCTTCGCCGTCAAGATAATAAGACAGCGGAATAACGGTGATGTCGTATTTTTCGACTAATTCCCTCGGCAAATTTGCCGAAGTGTCGGTCACTATTTTAAAACTCATTGTGATTTCCTCCCGTGTCAGAGTTCGGCGGTTTAAAACGCCGCCACCGATAAAGTGTTTGCAAAAACCGAAAAATTTTTCAAAAAGCGCAAAACAAGCCGTTTGAAATTGTCGGTTGCACGAAAGCGCGGCGCCCGATTTCAGCACCGCAAAACAATTATAAAAACGGGGAGGAAAATATTCAACCTACTGTTTGAAAATTTGATTATACCTTTAAGGTCGCGCCCGGTAGAGTTTTCGAAAACCGACTCTACCGACAGTAGAGTTCGCACAGCACCGCGGTTTTTGGGATGTTTTTGGCACCACGAAATCCGTTTTGCTGTCTGCCGTCGGCGTACCCACTTGGCTCCATTCTTTTTACGAAGTAAAACAGAGGGGAGCCGTCAAACTAGATGTTAGACATTAGATGTTAGATGTTAGAAACTACCCCTCAGTCGCGGCGTGGCGCGACAGCTCCCCTGACAAGGGGCGCTATTGGAAATCTTTTCGCTGACGGCAGAAAGCACAAACCCATAGGCTCCCTTCTTTTGTGTGCCGCCGACAGCGTACAAACCTCCACTTGGCTCCCTTCTTTTTACGAAGTAAAACAGAGGGGAGCCGTCAAACTAGATGTTAGACATTAG
>CAVDRT010000126.1:0-7534 GCA_963611445.1 bacterium | reverse complement strand
GGCTCCTGCTATGATTTTAACAGCCACATCTGCCAAAAAGTATGCCAACACACAACCGGCAACGACAACAAATGACAGATATTTCGTAATTTTTAACACAAATTTATAATCTTTGTTCGCCGAAACCCGCGGATAAATACTGGAGGTAATCGGCTCGTACAATGATAGAATGGCCTGCACAATCTGAAAAGCAACGCCCCAATATGCAATTTGTGCCGTCGGGAAGTTGACAATTCCCATAACGAGCGTATTAAACGCGCTCAAAGCTGTTGTTGCAAAGGTTGACGCAAAATAAACCGCAGAATCCTTTAACTCATTCCAGGTTTCTTTCACACGGCCAAGCCTCACCGAAAATCCGAATGCTTTTTTCATGTGGCGAATGGTGAAAGCGGCGGCAATTAAAGTTCCGACGGTATAAAACACGGGTACAAACAGCATTTCGTCGATGCCGTGTACGCACACAAAAATCAAAACCGTTGTGACAATTTTCGCAATGACATATCTTAATGTCACATATTCCATTTTTTCGAGACCCCTGTACAAAAAGTCGGGGACAAAAATATTGGCAACTGTTGAAACATAGAACAATATGCTAAGCACAGCATTGGCTTTCAGTATATTTATAAACGGGATAATTGCCAAAAGCACGATAAATCCCGCCACACTCAGCCATATCTTGGCTGTAATCACATTGTTGATTTCAGCCTGGACCACAGCCGCATTTTCTCTGTTTTGGGAGATTTTCTTTGTGGAAGAAAAGTTGAAACCAAAATCAAGAAACAGCAAAAAGTAATTCATTGTCGCGGTCATATAGGTTATTACGCCGTAACCGTCTTCCCCGAGTCTCCTTGTGAGACACGCCGTTATAATCACAGGCAACACAAATTTAGTCGCTATCATTATATACAGCATAATTGTATTTTTATAAAAAACTTTATTCTTACTGTTTTCGGTCATAAAATCATTGCCTCACAGTTGCAGAATCATCATTATTATTGATATAGATACCGGTGCTTAACAGAAAACCGACATAATAAATGATGCTGATGAAATTGGTCAGGTTTGCCACAATCAACAATCCACCGTATAAAACCGTTAAAAGTTTGGCACACCTGTTTTTGATTATCAAAAACAAAATAAACAGCGCAAGATAAAACAGCACAAGCCCGAAAATACCATAGGAATATATAATACTCATAATTCCTGTGAAATAAACATCGGGGAGATTATCGGCACCGTATCCGAACGCCAATTTTTTTCCGCGCATTGGGCTTATGTAATCAGCCCAGTATAAAGTTCTGCCCCAAATGGCGTTATACTGTGTTCTGGAATATTCTGCGCTGCCGCTGATTCGGGCAAGTGAATTTTGGAAAAACGGCATTTGCAGCAAAATGAAAACCACAATAACGCCCATTGCAGAAAGCAAAATTATCCGTTCCAATTTTTTGTTGCCTACTCCGCTTGTGGATATAAGCGGAAAAGCACACCATATTGCCGCAACAAGCACGATACCCATACCCGATGTGGTGAAAATGACGCCTGCGGAAATCAACAGTGCTTTTTTATATTCAGGTTTTCCCAAAATCAAACTGCAAGCCAATCCGATAGAGGCATACTGAGCAAAATGAGACGGTTCCAAAAAGAAAGCGGACGGTCTGTATGTTCCCGCATCATCAATACCCGTTGTTATCGCCAAACGATACTCTCCCATTTCGTCAAGGCACCAATCTATGTTTATAAGGGGGATATGAACATTAAAAATCAAGTGAAAAGCGAACTGGACAATAACACACACCGCCGCAACACACGCTACGGCTTCAAAACATTTTATGAGCAGTTCTTCATCAACAGCACCGTTGGCAATTGCCAACAAGTGAATAACAATCGCTATACATAAACATACTCCGGTTATATTTGACTTGAAAGCAATATAGAAAAAATAAAGCAAAAAAGCGCATACCGCCATATTGAGCCTTAATATGTCGTTTGCGAACAGCAAGAGCGTCGCAAAAATCGCAGACACAAGAATCAGCGTTGTTGAAAATCCCATATTGATAACGGGGATTTTATACATCATCAACACAGGCAGCAACGCCAACAACAGCGAATATGCTTTATATTTTTTTGTGAAATTTTTGATACTGTTTTCCATTCGCGTTTCTTCCTTTATATCACTGGGCCGTTTTTATTATTTCCTCTAATCTCGGGGCTTCTCTCATTATATTGAATTGCGATTCCGCTACAAACCTATACCCGTCCGACCGAACATAATTTTTGTGTTGTTCAAGTTTTTCGAAAATCTTTTCCGCCCACTTTTCCGGCGGCTCGTCTAAACCCGCCCGCGCAACGCAAGGTGTGATTTCGACAATATTCGGAATAACATCGGCAGAGGCAACGCACGGAAGACCTGCACACTGCGCCTCAATCAAAACAATGCCGAGCCCCTCAAACAGCGACGGCAAAAGAAACAAATCCATTGCCTGATAAATGTCCTCTATATCATTTCTGTTTCCGAGCATAATCACACAGGAATCCAACTTCTTTTCCCGAATGCTTTTTTCAATGTCGGGTCTCAGTTCCCCCTCGCCTGCCATCAACAACACGGTGTTATTGTTGCACCTGTGAACAGCCTCGAAAATTTCAATAAGAAAAAGCGGATTTTTTTGGGGGGAAAGTCTGCCCGAAAAACCGATAACTATATTGTCGGTTATTCCCAATTCTTTTCGGATTTTTTCCCGATTTGCGGGGTTATAGCTAAATTTTTCGGCATCAACGGCATTATAGATAAGCGTCGCTTTTTTTCTTTTTCCAAACATAAATTCGGTTGAAGCGCCGGAATTGGTTAATCTTAAACAATTCAAATTTCCGAACAACGCCCTGTTTAACCTGTGAAGCAGCCTGTAAACTTTGCTACTTTGCTGCAGGTTATTGTTGTGCGAATGTAAAATTATCTTATAGCCAAACAATCGGCATAAAAGGACGGGCACCATATGTACCATTGAAAACAAATTGAAATATGCCGCTTTATACTCCCTTTTATTGCTTTTAAGTATCCTGATGAGTTCCAGGAAATATTTAATCGGGTTTTTGCGGTAGGAAGTCACATATATCGGTTTCCCGCCGTTTTTGCGAATTTCATTTTCAAATACCGCAGAATTTCCCAAAAGCACATAATCAAAAATGCAGTCGCCGCTCATAAACTTATTCATATTAAGGAGAAACGACTCTATCCCTCCGCAGATATTCGTACTCATACCAAAAACTAAAATTTTCACGGTTTTATCCTCTGTTTTTCTGCCGAGCGGCACATATCTACCGCAAGATTATTTTATCCCGAAACTCTTTGAAGCCTTATACCAAATCTATTCTTCTGCCCTCTTCATCGGAGTAATACGCGGCGTAAACAATTTTCATAACCTGAGCGGCAAGGTCAAAGCACCCTTCAGGCTCACGGTCTTCAAGTATCGCGCCCATAAAATCAACTATTTCATTGCAATAGCCGCGCAGCATTTCGTCAGCCACAAACGGCTTGTTCCACCCGGTCACGATAGGAAGCATTTCGGAGAGATAAACACCCTCCATACCCTCATCATCAACCATATAGGTTTCCATAGCGTCATTCATAGTCAGGCGGCAGTTTATCGCCATATCATTGGCATAGACTTCGACATAGTTTTTGCTTCCGCCCAAAAGGTTGTCCGTTGATATAATCGTCGCCTTGCTGCCGTCTGTGAATGTAATAACGGCAGTTCCCGAATCTTCAACATCGTGCGGTCTGGCGGCAATGTGCCTGTGTTCGTGTTCAGACAGCCTTTTTGTCGCAAAGCCCATATCCCCGACCACGCTTTTAACCGTGACATTGCAGCCCTGGGAAATGGATTCCTGCTCTTTTAAATAAAGAATTGCGCCGAGCGGGTGAACGCCGTTGCGCATAAAGATGCCGCCGCCCGTTCTGTTCCACTCGCCCGCAACCGCGGAACTTGACCCTTTCAGGCTTTCTTCGCCTTTCATATAGAGTATTCGGCTCTTCTTGGCACGGATAATTTCCGCCGCCTTTAAAACAGCGGGGGCATAAACAAAATTTTCCGCATACATAAACCGCATACCGGTTTCTTCCCTGACTTTGCGAAGTTCTTCCAAATCTTCCATAAGACATTCAAACATAATTTTTTTGGAAACCTTTTCTCCGATAGGCTCAGGGTCGCCTTTGCGCCCAAAATAACCCACAAGAGGTTTTTCACATATAATATGCTTTCCCGCCCGCATGGCTTTGATGATTTCCGTTTTATGAGCATAAGGCGGCGTGCAAATATCTATAACATCGATTTCGGGGTCGTTCAAAAGGTTGTCATAATTTGTTGTGCCTTTTTCAAACCCATAAAGTTCAACTGCTTTTCGAATTTGTTCGGGTCTTCTTGCCATAACGGTTTTCAAACGAACAGGGATATTTGAACGCTTATACCCATAAGCGTGGAGTTCCAATGCGCGGCCTGCGCCGATAACGCCGACGGTAACTGTATCTTTCATATAATTCATTCCTATTTATACGACAGGAACTTAAATTGTTCAACAAAGTCTCTGTCTTTTTCCTTGGTCGCCTTGATGGCTGTTCTCGGGTGCTGATTAGTTAAACCTGTGAGCATATAAGAAGTGTTGTAACCCCAATCAACGCCCGCTTCTTTCATCGGCAGCATTCGGTCCTGCACAAGTTTAAGAATAGGCTCAATGTGATATTTTTTGCCGTTCAAATATCCGAGAAGCGCTTCAGAATGGCAGTTGCCGGCGCCCCTTCCCATACCGAATGCGGTGCCGTCCAGCCACTTGGCTCTGCAATCTTTCGCTTCCAAAGTATTTGCAAAAGCGCACTGCTGATTGTTGTGGGCGTGAATACCGACTTCCTTGCCGACAGGGCTTAAAATTTTATGAAAAAGCCTAACAAGTTTTCTCGTCTGTTTTGGGTGAAGAGTGCCGTAACTGTCAACAACATAAACCGCAAGCACCGGGGTTTGAGCCAGTGTATAAAGTGCACTCGCAATTTGGTCGTCGGTATATTTTGAAATTGCCATAAGATTGCAGGTGGTTTCATACCCAAGGGAACTTATGTGGTTAATCATTTCGACCGCTTCGGTAATCGTTTCGAGATATGTTGCAACGCGGAAAATATCAACCGGACTGTCTTTTCGGGGTTTTATATCCTCCCTGAAATCAGTCCTGCCGACATCTGCCATTACGGAAATTTTCATACGCGGATTTTTCTCGCCGATTACATTCAGTATGTCCCCGTCGTCTGTGAATTTCCATTTGCCGAATAAGCCCGGGTCGAACTGCTTTTTGCTGGCTCTGTATCCAAACTCCATATAGTCGACGCCCGCAGCGATATTCGCTTCATACAGCGCCCTGACGAAATCGTCATCAAATCGGAAGTCATTGACAAGTCCGCCGTCTCTCAGGGTCGTGTCAACCACCTTTATCCCGTCTATATTCACTGTTTTTCAGCCTCCATCTTTGTTTCCACGATGGAAATCAGTTTCCCCACAACCGTTATATCGGGACTTTGCAATTCTTCATCGGAAAAAGTGATTCCGAACTCGTCTTCCAATGTATAAATGAACTGAACTAACCCGAGAGAATCAACATAACCCTCTTCAACAAAATTCAGGTTAATAATATCAACATCACTCGGAACGGTGTATTCGCGTTGAATATAGTCTATTATAAAATTTTTTACCATATCTTTCACCACTTTTATGAATCTAATCCGGATTTTCTGATATAATCCAGTATCGATATTCTCTGAAGTTTGCCCATAGTATTTCGGGGGAGTTTGTCCACGATGAAAATTTTATGCGGCTGCTGGAAATCAGCAAGATTTCTGGCGCAATAAGTTCTCAAAACGCGCACACTGATGTCCTGCTCTTCTTTCGGCACAACCGCCAAAGCGACAATTTCGCCGAGCCTGTCGTCGGGATAGGCAAACGCCGCACATTCCTCAACTTCGGGAATTCTGCCGACAACCGCGTCAATATCGTGAGGATAAACATTAACGGCACCTGTGATGATAAGTTCTTTCTTTCGCCCGGAGAAATACAGATAGCCGTCTTCATCAAGATAGCCGAGGTCACCCGTGCGGAAATAATCGCCGAGCATAGCGGCTCGCATCATAGCCTCCTGCTTATAGTACCCCTTGCACTGAAGTTTGGACTTGACTGCAATTTCGCCTACTTCAAAAGGTGCACAATCGGTGTCAAAATCCGATTCGCTTTCGTCGCGCAATATTCTAATCTGTGCGCCGTTGAAAGATTTTCCCACCGAGTTTTGCTTATCCTTTGCTTCCTGAAAACAAATGTCGGTCGCGGTGGAAATCTCAGACGCGCCGTACATCTCGTGGAACTCACACTTCAACAAATCAATCAATTCGTATTTCACGCTTGCCTCAAGCAAAGCGGAAGAAGAAACTATGCTGCGAAAACTCGTGATAGCGGGGGCATTCGGTTTTTTAAGCAGTTCCAAAATTTGAGCCAACTGGGCAGATACCGCTATGGTAAAAGTCGGTTTTTGTTCTTCGACGCATTTAAGCCAAATAGCGGGGGTGAATCTCGGAAGAAGTATTGAAGTTGCACCGAGAATCAGCGGAAGTATAACAAGCCGCTCCGCAAGGGAATGATAAAGCGGTGTGGCAGCGATAATTCGGTCATCTTTCGTAATTTTATAGACATTGATATGAGCCGCCGCGCGGTCGTATTTATTGTTTTGGCTGATGTCAATCGGTTTCGGCGTGCCCGTGGAGCCTGATGTCATGGTTAAAATAAAACTTTCGTCACCGCTTATATTATAGTTGATTTCGGGACGCTCGGCAGACATTTCGTTTATCTCAGAGAACGGTACCGTCCCGGGATATTCACTATCCAGGCAAATTGCAAAACCGGGAACATCAAGTCCGCCGTTTTTATCACATTCGGCAAAAAAAGATTTTCTGGCAATTATATGTTTGACATCGCCCGCTGCCATAGCAACCTTTATCGCTTCAAGAGGAAGCGACGGGTTGAGCGGAATCACACAGACGCCGAGGTCTGCGGCAGAGAAAAAGAGTGCCGCGGATTCAATGCTGTTGTTCATCGGTATAGCGATATGGTCACCGTATACAGCCCCGCAGTTCAACAAAAGATTGGAATAGCGGCTGACTAAATCAGCCATTTGTTTGTAGGTAACCGTCTTTCCGTCACACCAAACAGCCTGTTTTTCAGGTGTTTGCAGCGCATTTTCATAGAGCAAATTTGCCAATCTGCTTCTCATTTTCTTTCCTCCTACTCTAACAATGCGGTGTCATTTCACCTATATTTCGGGGCTTGTTATTTTGTTTTCGGCATTACTCTCGCCGGATTTCCGAAAACCGTATCCCCCGGTTTTACATCTTTTAAAACAACCGAGCCGATTCCGAGATATGCTCCGTCTCCGATATGGATATCCTGTGCAACACATACTCCGGCGGCAAGAAACACATCTTTTCCTATGACCACATTTCTTACTACATTAC
>CAVDRT010000125.1:0-8520 GCA_963611445.1 bacterium | reverse complement strand
TCTTTTGTGCCGCTGCTTTTGCTTCGATTTCTTTTTCAATCTCTTTTAAAACTTTTTCGGCGTCAATTCTCGCAAATATCGGTTTTGCTTCGCCGACCGAATATTTATCCGTATATCCAAATGAAATTTCGCGGCAATCCGTTCCGATTTGGCTCAGAATTTTTTCACTGCTTTCGGGACAAATGGGTGAGAGAAGAATTGCGATAATGCGAATTGATTCAAGCAAATTATAAAGCACGGCGGCAAGGTGTTCGTGCTCATTTTCATCTTTTGCAAGCAGCCACGGCATTGTTTCGTCGATATATTTATTCGAACGGCGGGCGAACGACATAATGAGGTCGCAAGCGTCGGCATTATGATATTCGTCCATAAGTTTATAATATTTTTGAATTGTTTCATCAGCGGCGGCGCGAAGTTCCGCGTCCCCCGGAAAATCTTTTTCGGGTTTTGAAACTGTTCCGCCGAAATATTTATTTGTCATTGCAACGCTGCGGTTGACAAGATTTCCGAGAATATTTGCAAGGTCGGTGTTGTATTTTCCGATGAAATTTTCATAGGTTATCACGCCGTCCTGTGCGAACGGAATTTCAGACAAAAGGTAATATCTGACCGCATCCGTTCCGAAACGATCGGCAAGTTCGTCGGCATAAATCACATTGCCTTTTGATTTTGACATTTTATCGGTGCCCGAGAGCAGCCACGGGTGTCCGAGCACCTGTTTGGGAAGCGGCTCGCCGAGCGCCATAAGAATAATAGGCCAATAAATCGTGTGGAAACGGACAATATCTTTTCCGATAACATGAAGGTCTGCCGGCCAATATTTTTTATAAAGGTCGCCCGATTTCCCGTCGGGGCGGTAGCCAAGCCCCGTGATATAATTTGAAAGGGCGTCTATCCAGACATAAATCACATGTTTCGGGTCAAATTCGACAGGAATTCCCCATTTGAACGAACTTCTTGAAACGCAAAGGTCGTTAAGACCGGGTTTCAAAAAGTTGTTGACCATTTCGGCTTTTCTTGATTCTGGGCGGAAAAAGTCGGGGTTGCTTTCATAATATTCTTCAAGTTGTTTTTGATATTTCGAAAGGCGCAAAAAATATGCTTCTTCTTTGGCGTCAATACATTCGCGGCCGCAGTCGGGGCATTTGCCGTCGACCAACTGAGAAGAAGTGAAGAACGATTCGCACGGAACGCAGTATTTTCCGTCATATTCGCCTTTATAAATGTCGCCTTGATTATAAAGTTTCACAAAAATTTCCGAAACCGCTTTTTCGTGGTCGGCGTCGGTCGTGCGGATAAAGCGGTCGTATGTTACATTCATACGGTCCCACACCGCTTTAATTTGAGATGAGGTTTTGTCGACATATTCTTTCGGCGAAACGCCCTCTTCTTTTGCGATTTGTTCAATTTTCTGCCCGTGCTCGTCCGAGCCTGTGAGAAAATGAACATCAAAACCCATCATTCTTTTATATCTTGCAATCATATCCGCAAGCACAATGTCATAAGTGTTCCCGATGTGGGGTTTGCGCGAAGTGTATGCAATTGCGGTGGTTAAATAAAATTTTGGCTTCATTTTTCGGCTGCCTCCGTTTTTAATATTGCGGAAAACCGCATTTGTAATATTGTACCAACATTTTTGTCGGTTTACAAGTGAATAGAAGAATTTTTAAGGTTTATTGTTCAAATTCGACCAAATTATCTCAAACAGCGAGCGTGCGCGTTCAGAATTTCCGCCGAGATAAAGCCAGCCGAACAGCGTTTCAACACCGGTTGCAATGTGATATGTTTTTGAATCGGCGTTTTTGGGGAGCGAGCCCGAGTGGCGGTTTCTGCCCCGTTTGAAGACGGCTGTTTCCTCTTCGGTCAAGTGCGGCTCGATTATTCTGAATGCCGCTTCCTGCGCCGCGGCGCTGACAAAACCCACCGAAAGAGAATGAAGTTTGCCCGAGGGGCGGTTGATTTCGCACAGTTTTTCACGCACCAAAAGGCTGTAAACCGCGTCGCCCATAAATGCGAGATTTGAAGTGTTTAAAAGGGAAGGATTGTTCATTTTTTGTCTCCGTTTCGGCAAGATTTGTTTTAGCGACCTTTAGATTGACGATGGTTGAACACAGTATTAGATATTAGATGTTAGATATTAGACATTAGACACGGCAGCCGTTGGTTTGTACTTTCCGCCGTCAGCGAAACGACCATAACAGCTCCACTTGTCAGGGGAGCTGTCGCGGAGCGACTGAGGGGTAGTTTCTAACGGACAATAATGTGTGCGTTAAAGTTACCGTACAGCGCGGTAATACTGCCCTCTTGTGTATTCGCCCGAGGGGGAATGCCCGCCGTTTATCAATTTAAGTATTTTTTGAGCGTCTTCAGCCGATTCGGTTGTGAAATATGCCGTCAAAAAATCGGGCGAGCCGAATTCGTGCAGACGGTCGGCAACAAAAATCGGTTTCGGATTGAACATTTCTGTGAAGCCGTTTCGACAGATGAGTGTAAATTCGGCGTTTTTACGGTCGGTTATTTTTGAAATTCCGCCGCACGAAACACAGCCGAGCCCGTTTTTGTTGGGGCAGTTTTTAAGGAGCATAAGCGGCGGTCTGCCGTATACCAAAACGCCGAGCGGCGGCAAAAATCCTGATTTGTTTTCGGTGAGATGCCTTATTTGCGGCGCGGGCAGTTCAAACGACAAAAGGCAGCCTTCGGCGCCCAAAAAGCCCTCTGCCGCGGCGCTCAATCGGTTTGCTGTGTTCATTCCGAGGTCTGCAATAAACGGAAAATTTTCTTCGCGGCACAACTCAATTGAAGCGAGATTTCCGCAAAATGCTGCCTGTGCGCCGCACAGTTTTGCGGCTTTTATGCGGCTTTTTATGAAACTTTCCGTGCCTGACATACCTCTCGGCAATTCGAGAAACAACGGTTTGTTTAAAGAAAAATTTTCAAAATCGGATTCGGCAGGGAGTATCACACCGTCGACATCAAGTTCCGAGGGAATATTCCCGAGTGTGCGAAAACGGGCGAGAAGCGGCGGCTTTTTGTCGAAAAACGGAAAAATTTTAGAAAAAACCAAATTGCTTTTAGCGACGGCGGATTTGCACAAACCGCTCTCTGTGTTTTCAACCGTCGGCGTTTCAATTGCGGGCGGACAAACGGAAGACCTGATTTCGGAAAGTTTTTCAGCGGCGTCATTCCGCAGTTTTCCGAGAGCCGACGACGGCAGCGTGAGACCCTCGTCCGCCTGAAATTCAAAATTTTCCAATTTATAACAACTGTTTCCGAGTTTTGAAATCTTTCCGAATGCAAAATCACGGCTTAGCGGCACGGTTTTTGCTGCAACGGGAATCTCACCCTCGGCTGACACGGTGTGCTTGCCGTCGGACAAAGAAAGAACGGACGGCATACCGGATTTAACCGTGAGTTTTGCCGAAACAGAAACCGACTGCCGCTCAATTCTGTAAAGCGCGTGCAGGCTGTTGAGAACGGCGGCTGTCAGTTCCTTGTCGCTCTCGTCACGCCTGCCGAACATCGCTTTTCCCGTTTTTTCGGTGAAATATCCGTCGGTGAAGCCGTTTCTTGAAAAAACACCTCTGAGCATTTCGGTCAGTTCGTGCGGTATAACCTTGCCGTCAACCGCCATTCGATAAGCCGCCGTGGCGGCGGCGACATATTCGGGGCGTTTCATTCTGCCCTCGATTTTAAAAGAAGCGACCCCCATTTTTTTGAGTTCGTCTATATGCGAAAGTAAACACAAGTCTTTAAGGCTCAGGTCATAGCCCGTCCCGTGCGGTACGGAAAACGGCAGGCGGCACGGTCCCGCGCATAGTCCGCGGTTTCCGCTGCGGTCGCCGAATGTGCTGCTTAAATAACATTGTCCCGAAAGGCTCATACAGAGCGCGCCGTGGACAAAAACTTCAACTTCGAGCCCCAATTGCGCGGCTCTTTCACAAAATATTTCAAGTTCTTTGCCGCTCATTTCGCGCGCGGCGACAACTCGGCAAAAACCGAGTTCTTTGAGAATTTCAAGAGACTTCGGCGAATGTACCGACATTTGGGTTGAAGCGTGCAGCGGCGTGTTCGGCAATGCACGGCGCAGGAGAGAAGCGAGTCCCATATCCTGCACGATAAACGCGTCGACCCCCGCAAGCGCAGCGCGTTTTGCTGTGTCGAGTGCCGTGTCAAGTTCCGAATCAAAAACCAGAGTGTTGAGCGCGGCATAGAGTTTCGCACCGCGGGTATGGCAATATTTTGCGGCGTCACACAACTCATTCTCGGAAAACCCGACGGCATTTCGGCGCGCATTAAATTCACCCACACCGAGATACACCGCGTCCGCGCCGCTTCTGAGTGCGGCAATCAAAGATTCCGGTCCGCCGACCGGTGACAAAATCTCAGACATTGTTTCTGCCTTTCGTTTGGTGGTGATTCATAAAATTTTGCCCGCCGTTAAGCGGCGAGCAAAATCTCTGACATTTATTGTCTTCCGTAAGCTAAATTACCGTAAAGGAAGCGCTCGTTATAGAATACGGATTTTTTGGAAATCTCTTTATTAAGCGCCTCATAGCCTATCGTTTCGGCGATTGTCGGCCTATCCGAGAATAGATTTGTGCCGAGACCCAGGCGTTCGCCCTCTATTTTGCAGCCGAGAGAGGACAGAACAGTCGGGAACATATCAAATGTGCCGAAATCTCTGTTTTTCATATTGACGGGTGTTGCCGCGGCATTGATGAAAACATTTGCCACAGTGCGCTGATAACCGTCGGTTTCTTCGCTTATCTGCTTGCTCATACTGAGGTGGTCGCCGCAGATGACGATTGTTGTGTTTTGATAAAACGGCTGTTTCTTTATCCATTCGACAAAATCGTTTATATGGCGGCTTGAACAAGCCATTGCGTTTTTATAATTGGCATATTTTTGCGCCTGTTCGGAATCGTCTTCGGGCTCAAACACTTCGGGGCAGACATCACAGTGCCAACCGTAAGGGTAGTGTGTGTCGACCGTGAGCATTGTAAAGTTGAACGGCGTTGAAGTGTCGGCTGCCGTGGCGGCAAGCTGCTCTTTTGCGAGTTCAAAGAGAATGTGGTCTTCAAATCCCCAAAAATCATTTTTCTCTTCAACAACCCCGTCTTTTAATGCGGAATTGAGGTCGTATATACTGTAATTTCCGTGCTGTGTGAAATATTTATCGCGGCTTGCAAAGGCGATGTCCGAGCCACAGAGGAAAGAGTTTCTGTAACCCTGCGCTTCAAGAATTTCACCGAGGGTGTAGTCGCCCGGCAAAAAGGTTTTTTCTTTTTTGCCGTATTGATTTCGTTTTATGCTGCTTTTGAGCGGTATTCCCGAAGTTTGCGAAACAAGGCCCGCAATTGTCCAGTCGGTTGAAGTGTATTGCTTTGCGCCACCGAGTTTGTCGGTGTTTGAAAAGTTGACATTATCGAGCGCCAACTGTTCAACCTCGGGCATTGCGTTGAAAAATCCGCCGTTTTCCTCGGAAAAATATGTGGCTTCGGTCGATTCCATAAAAATGCACACAAGATTGCGTTTTTGGTTGGGGAAAGTTATGGTTGCTTCTCTCGGATCGATATAGTTGTCCTGAATAAAGGTTGATTCAGTCATTGAATCTTTTACAAATTCGGGGAAATCAAGCCTTAAAGCGGTGTATGAAAAACTCACCGCGAAAAGCGTAATGCTCAAAACGAGGGAAACGGCTTTTATTTTCGGAACAGGTGTTATTTTTTTGATGAATTGGGTGAGTTTATTTTTGCTTTTAAATCGGTGCTTTTTGCCCAAAAACACATAAAAAATAACATAATATGCAACCGTCACGCCGACGGCGGGCAAAAGCCCCGTCAACAGATAGTTAAATACAAGGGTTTTGTCTGTTCCGTTTATCGGCGCGTTCATATGATAAACAATCTGATTAAGTTCAAGCGTTCCGATTTGTGAAAATCCCCAAACGGCGGCAAAGAATATAACCGCCGCCAAAAAGATCATAACCGTGGACAACACGCGGTGGTCGGACGGTTTTTTTGCCTGTTTTGCTTTTTTGGTTTCTTTATTGCTCAAAAAATCATCTGCTTTCTTGGGTTAAACCTTTTGTGAGATATTATTTAAAGACGATGCCCGCAATTCTTTCCGCCATTTCCGCAAGGTCTTTTTCGCCGAAAAATTCAATGTGAATTGTGCCGCTTTCTTCATTTCCGGTGACGGTTATTTTTCTTCCAACTTCACGGGTGAGCGCAATTTCCACTTCGGTGTAAAATTTGTTTTTAGACGGCGTTTTTTTAGGCCTTGCCGCAGGTTTGTTTGCGGCTTTTGCGAAGGCTTCAAGTTCGCGGACGCTGCAGCCGTTTTCCGCCATTTTAAGCGCTGCTTTTCGCGCCTCGTTGTCGTTTATCGACAAAAGCGTTCTTGCGTGACCCGATGTGATTTTGCCGGCGGCAAGGGCTTCGCTTTCATAGTCTTTGAGAGATAAAAGTCTCAACGCGTTTGCAACCGCCGGGCGCGACTTTCCGACCTTTTCGGAAACCTGTTCCTGCGTCATTGAAAAAGTGTCCATAAGCGATTTATAGCCGAGCGCTTCTTCAACAGGATTGAGGTCTTCGCGCTGGAGGTTTTCAATCAGCGCCAGTTCCATTGCTTCCATTTCGTCCATTTCGCGAATGACGACCGGAACGGTTTTGAGCCCTGCCATACGGCTTGCGCGCCAACGCCGCTCACCGGCTATTATTTGGTATCCGCCGCCGATGAGAGGGCGGACAAGCAACGGTTGAATAAGTCCGTGCTGACGAATACTCTCAGACAATTCGTTCAATGCGGTTTCATCAAAATGTTTTCTCGGCTGGTCTCGGTTTGGCTCGATTTCAGAAACCCTGACTTCGACCGCGCCTGTGTTTTCTGCGTTTTCATCAAACAGCGAGCCAAGCCCTCTGCCCAGTTTTTTGACTGCCATTTGTCAGTCCCTCCTGTTGTTCTTTATTATCTCCGCCGCCAGTTTGTCATATGCGGCGGCGCCTTTACTTCGTTTGTCATAATATTGAATGGGCTCGCCGTATGACGGAGCCTCGGACAGTTTGACTCCCCTCGGAACGACTGTTTTAAACAGTTTTTTCGGAAAGAATTTTTTGATTTCGTCCACAACTTCGCGCGTCAGGTTGAGTCTGCCGTCGTACATTGTCAAAAGCACACCCTCAATTTCAATTGTGCTGTTATACATTCTTTTAACGGGGCGCACGGTTGCGATAAGTTGTGAAAGACCTTCAAGCGCAAAATATTCGCACTGCACGGGCACCAAAAAAGTGTCGCACGCACAAAGTCCGTTCAGGGTTATGTGCCCGAGCGACGGTGGGCAATCAATCAAAATATAATCATAGTTGTCCGACACGGGGGCAATTGCTTTTTTAAGGCTGCTTTCGCGTTCGGTTTTTATTTCGGTCAGTTCTATTTCCGCGCCGACAAGTTGAATGCTGCTCGGCATTACCGAAACATTTTTAAATTTCGTCTTAATTATCGCGTCAGACGCGGGGCATTGCCCGATAAGCACTTCATAGGAAGAGTTGACGATTTCCCGTTTGTTTATGCCGTAGCCGCTTGTGCTGTTGCCCTGCGGGTCGATATCTATCAAGAGGGTCTTTTTGCCTTTGAGTCCAAGGCCCGCTGCCAGATTGACTGCTGTTGTGGTTTTGCCCACGCCGCCCTTTTGATTTACGATAGCTATAATTTTGCCCATAATGTTCCCCTTATATACAAAACAGTCTTTTGTAATTATATCAGCGTACACTCAAAAAGTAAAGTGGATTTTAAATGTTTCCCGTGAAACAAATTGTTAATTTTGTGTTTTTTTGTTTTTCGGGGAGTTGCGGTCGGCACAAAATGTTTCCCGTGAAACATTTTAAAAACGCAAAACAAACAGCAGCCCCTCGGAAGAGACTGCTGCTTTTGTGCGTTGTTTTGCTTTGCGCTGTATCACGAAGTTACTTTATAATGGGAAATTCTTTGATAATCCCGAGATATTTTCTTGTGATAAGGAGTGCGTCGGCAACGGTTATCTTGCCGTCACCGTTCACATCTGCGGCGGTTGCGCACTTGCCCGTGATTGTTACAAGTCCGACATCGGCTCTTGCAACTCTGACAGCGTCGTTTATATCAACCGTTCCGTTTCCGTCAGCGTCGCCGAGTTCGGGAGAGAACTCTTCATCTGTGCTGTAAGCCGCTTTGATTGTCGAAACGGTGTAGGGGGTGCCGACCTTAAATCCTGTCAGGTCGCAGTTGAACACGCCGAACACAGGTGTGAATTTATCGGTCTTGCCGCAGCTGAGATCGGCCGAGTCGTATTTTCCACCCGAAATAATTGCCGTTTTAACCTGTGACACCTTTTCGAAAATATCGTAAGTGGTTACCGTAATCTTAAAGGTGTTGTCGTTTATGACATCAATCGCATAGGTTACGGTGCCTGTTTCGTCCGGAATAAAATCTTTGAGATACTTTCTCTCGGTGGGGCTTGACGGGTTGAATTTGTCAGTGCCGTTT